>DYOW01000002.1:0-34097 GCA_020720325.1 Desulfobulbus propionicus | reverse complement strand
TTTTCTTCTTCATTTGGGATAAAATAATCTGTGTTTCTTTGATTTTCCAGCCATCTTAGTCTTTCCTGATAGTATCCGAGAAACAGGGCAAACATAGAGCCTGCAAAAACTCCCATTAGTCCTGCCATTATCCATATTGGATAATTAATATTTTTTTTGGAACCAGGCTCTGACTTTTGCCCGCAAAATCTGCATAAAATAGCCTCTTGTTTTATTCTCTCCTTGCAAAAAGGGCATATTCTTGAAAAATGTGAAAGCATAAAAATTATCTCCTTTTTTGAAACTTAAAGACCTAATCACCGAAAGCGCAAAGCAATTTATTTATATTTTAAGACAATTTTTTTATAAAACCATAGTCTAAAATCATATTTTTCTATCTGATTTATAAAAACCCCTGCGTGTTAGTTTATCTTGTTTTTTTATTTGAATTTGTTATATTCAAATAATGGAAAATTTAACTGAAATCCTTTCTCATGTAGCGGAGGAAAACGGTTGGAGTAAAAAATGGGAAAGAACAAAAATATGGCAGAAATGGAATGAAATATTCCCTGAACCATTGTCAAATAATGTCCAGCCTGCCAGGATATCTGATAATGATATTCTTTTTCTTTTGGTTGAAGACAATATCTGGATGCAGGAGCTTTCCTTCCAAAAACTTCATCTGATTGATAAGATAAACAGATTTCTATCAGAAAAAAGCAAGATAAAGGATATAAGATTTCAGCTTGGAATTATCAAACAAACGACAAAAGAAAATATTAATGACGATTCCACAACTCCTCCATTAAATCCGGAAATTATTAAGATGATAACTGAAATACAGGAATCCGGAATAAGAGAGGCTTTTTTGTCTTTTTACAAAATATCAATTAAAAGAATTAATTAATAATAATTTTTTCATGTCAACAGATAACAACTCTCCTGAAATTGAGCAGCCTAAAAACCCCGCGGATTCATGGAAAGCTGTAATAAAGGCGATGGGTCTTGTTTTTGGCGACATTGGAACAAGCCCTATCTATACCCTTACAATCTGTTTTGCAATCACCAAACCCACAGTTGAAAATGTCATAGGAATTCTTTCCCTTGTTTTCTGGTCATTAATAATTGTTGTAACCATTGGCTATACCATGCTTGTAATGAGCCTTACCAGAAAAGGCGAGGGCGGGACAATTGTATTAAAAGAAATCCTTGTGAGTCTTTTGCAAAAAGGAAGACTTGCCACAGTTGTGGTTTTTGCTTCCTATCTTGGCATATCCCTTATGTTGGGTGATGGCGTTATAACTCCAGCCATCAGCATTCTTTCCGCCCTTGAAGGCATAAGGGTTATTCCTGGCATGGAGGGTTTCCAGCAGAGTCATATTATTATTGGGGCTATAATAATAGCTTTTTTTCTTTTCTTTTTCCAGTCCAGGGGCACTGAAAAGGTTGCGGGATTTTTTGGTCCTGTAGTGGCAGTCTGGTTTATTTGCCTTGCTATATCAGGATTAATTTCAATTTTTTTAACTCCTGTGGTATTAAATGCGCTTAATCCTTATTATGCCATGAAATTTTTACATGAAAATGGTCTTTCAGGCTTTATTGTGCTTTCTGAGGTTGTTCTTTCTATTACGGGAGTCGAGGCATTATACGCAGATATGGGGCATATAGGCAGGAAACCCATTGTCAGGGCATGGTATTTTGCCCTTGTGGCATTAAGCCTTAATTATCTTGGTCAGGGCGCATTTGCCCTGAGAAATCCTGACGCTGAAAATTATCTTTTCAGTATGGTGCATTCCTTTACAAAGTTTGGATTTATTCCTTTTTTGATTATTACAGTTATGACAACAATTATTGCGTCACAGGCAATGATAAGCGGTGTTTTTTCCATTTTTTATCAGGCAATAACCACCAGAATAATGCCTCTTATGAAGGTTGACTACACTTCAACCCACCTTAAATCCCAGATATACATTGGTTTTGTGAACTGGTTTTTATTTTGTGCGGTAATTTTGGTCATGATTTTTTTCCAGAAATCTGAAAACCTTGCCGCAGCTTATGGTCTTGCGGTGACAGGAACAATGTCTGTCACGGGTTTTATGTTGATAAATATATTTCCAAGAACTGCAAGATGGAAATTAACGCCAGTTGCTTTTATCATATTTTTGATAAATTTGACATTTTTCTTTGCCTGTATGACAAAGATTCCCCATGGCGGCTACTGGTCACTGGCGCTTGCGGCATTTCCGTTTTTAATAATACTTATCTGGAAAGGCGGACACAAAAGGATATATCAGGCGTTAAGACCCCTAAAATTTTCAGAGTTTTTATATGGCTATATTCAGCTTTATAATAAAGGCAAATTAATTCCCGGAACAGCCCTATTCTTTACCAGGGACAGCAAGGTTATTCCTCCATATGTTGTGCATACCATGCTTGCAAGCCATATTGTTTATGAAAGAAATATTTTTGTGTCAATTAATGTGACAGATGACCCCACAGGTCTTGAAAGTCAGATGAAAACAGGTCTTGGCCCCGGTCTTGACGCCCTTGAAGTGAAACTTGGATACATGGAGCTGGTTGACATAGAAAAGATATTAATGGAAAACCACATAAGGGAAAAGATAATCTTTTACGGAGTTGAAGATATTGTCACTAAAAATATTATATGGAGTATTTTTTCACTTATTAAAAAGACAACTCCTAATTTTGTGCAATTTTATAAACTTCCCCCGGGCAAGCTGCATGGCGTGGTGACAAGAGTGGAGATGTGATACGAAATTTTTTTATTTTGCGACTATTAAAAAAATTACTCATTTGCAAAAATAGGCGGCAGAATAATAAGCTCCTCGCCTGCGTCTTTGCAACCCTCAATCATCACTATTCTTGCCTTTGAGTCCTTTCTCGGATGCACAAGCTGCATTCTTTTCGGCTCAATTCTGGCGTTTTTCATAAGATATATCAATCTGGCAGCCAAATCAGACGGATAAACAATGCTAAGCCTTCCTCCAGATCTTAAAAGGGTTTTTGCGGCGCTAATAAGCTCCTCAAGCTCCATGCATACCTCGTGTCTTGCAATAAGCTCCATATCATCATGGCATAAAAGACCTTTTTTTGCATTTCTGTAGGGCGGATTACTAACAATATGGTCAACAGAGCCGGCTGGAAGATCCTTGATTCTGCACCTGAAATCACAGCATATAATTTTTATGTTTTCAGAAAGCCCGGTTAATTCTATATTTTTTCTGGCTATTTCAGCCATTTCCTCCTGTATTTCAATGGCATAGACATTAATCTCAGAGTGTCGTTTGGCAAGGATAACGGAAATCACCCCGCATCCCGCTCCCATATCCACCACAACATCACCGCGCCTTAATCTTACAAAATCTGTAAGTATAAGGGAATCCAGCGAGAATTTATATCCTTTTATTGGCTGATAAATACTTGCATCAATTGTTTTTATTCTTGTTAATTGCAAATTATCCATTTTGATATATTATACACTATTATGAGAGCAGTTTTCCAGAGGGTATCCGAGGCTTCAATAAAAGTAAATGATGAAATTATATCATCAATAAAAAAGGGCGGCTTAATCTTTCTTGGGGTTGAGAAAGGCGACAAAATTGACGATGTAAATTATATCATTGATAAGTGTGTGAACCTTCGTATTTTTGAGGATAATGAAGGCAAAATGAATCTTTCAGTGGAAGATATTAAAGGTGAGCTTCTTGTTGTGTCACAGTTTACGCTTTGCGCTGACAGCAGAAAAGGAAGACGACCTTCGTTTATTTCCGCCGCTGACCCTGCGCTTGGAAAAAAACTTTATGAAGATGTGATAAAAGGCATATCCTTAAAAGGAATTTCAGTTAAGACCGGCATTTTTCAGGCTGATATGAAGGTTAGCCTTATTAATGACGGGCCTGTGACCATTCTTATTGACAGCAGGAAAAAATTTTAAGATTAAATCTAATTTTTTGGCTCTAACTTATGGAAAATATTAAAAAAATAAGAAATATATTGGCAGGACTATCTTCACTAAGAGAAAACCTTATAAAAAAATGCCAGAATAATACAGATGTCTCCGGCAAAAATATTCTAAGCTTTATAGATGAAATAAATAATACCTGCGGCACAATTGAAGAAACCCTACATTGTCTCCTCCAATTATTCGATGTGATTAAAAATCCTGTTTACATCAAAAACAAGGAGTTAATATACACCTACTGTAACTCTGCTTTTGAAAAATTTCTGGAATTACCAAATGAAAAAATAGTAGGAAGTTCACTTTATGAGATTTTCTCCCATGATACTGCAAAATTCTATGAACAGCAGGACAGGGATTTATTAGAAAGCCTCGACGTTCAGGAATACGTTACTGAAGTAAAAAAAGCTGATAAATCTAATTTTATAATGCTTAACAAATCCTTATTAAGGGATAAAAATAATGAAATTTCAGGCATAGTAGGCATTATTACTGATATCACCTCCCTTAAAGAACAAGAATTCAAAATAAGCGAGCTTAACTATGCGTTAAATCAAAATCAGCACGGCATTATTCTTTTTGATGAGCATAGCGTAGTGTCATATGCCAATCTGGTTGCGGAAAAATTATTAAATGTTCCTCTGGAGCAATTAATAGGTCAGCCTTTATCCGTTTTTCATCAGAACACCAAAAATTTTACCTCAAAAATATGGAAAGAAGTCAGGGAAAAAAGGGCATGGAAAGGAGAATTTTCAAGATTTGACAATAATAAGGAGATATGGATAGATGTCTCCGTGTCTCCAATTTATGATTCCAATAATAACCTTATAAAATTTCTTGGAATATTTGAGGATGTCACCCAGAGAAAAAATTTCCAGAGACAATTGGAGGAAAGCGAAAATAAGCTTAAAACTCTTTTTATGCTTCTTCCCCTTGGCATGGGTTATTTCAGGAATAATATGCTGGTTGATGGAAACAAGCAATTTATTGATTTATTTAGTCTAAATTACGGCGATATCCAAAACAAACAAATTTTTTTGAATGAGCTTATAGATTGTTCTTTTATTTTTAATATTATAAATCCTAAAAAAAATATTAATTCTTTTGGCCCTTTTAACCTTAAAATAGCCCTGAAAAATAGCGTAAAATATATTTCTTATTCAGGCATATTAAAAAAATCCGGCGATAATGAAGAGATATGGTTAATCATCCAGGATATATCTTCGGAACAATCATATCTTCAGATAAGCAATGTTGTGTCAAGCGTTTTGCAATTTTTATTGTCTCACTCAAACGTGGATGTAACCATTGAGAAAATTTTTAATATTCTTGGCGAGACCATCGAATTTTCACGCATGGCTTTGTATGAAAACATCAATATTAATGATGTGGAATCCTTTAAGCTTTCGTATTACTGGTATAATAATGCGCAAAAGACAGAAAATTTTTTCCCGGAAAATCTTTCTACAGTCCTGTTAAAATCAAGATATAACTTTATATATCAGAATAAAGAATTAATCGTAAATCCCTTGTTTTTCCATCATGGGGACGCGTGTTTGCTTTATGATATAACAAAAAGCTCGTGTCTTATACTTCCTGTTAATGTCTATGGAAAACTATGGGCGCTTTTGTGCCTTGAAAAAAATGACATGCTCTTCTGGGATGACAAGGTAAGAAATCTCTTTAATAATCTGGCGACAAATCTTGGTTCTTATTTTTCCACCTTTAAGGACAATCAAAGGATATTAAAGGCAAAAGTAGAGGCTGAAAGGGCAAACCGGGCGAAAAGTGATTTCCTTGCCATGATGAGCCATGAAATAAGAACCCCCTTAAATTCTATAATTGGTTTTTCCAACCTCTTAAATGACACCTCTCTAACCAGCGAACAAAATGAATATCTAAAAAACATAAAAATAAGCGGAGAAAATCTCCTTTCAATAATTAATGATATCCTTGATTTTACCAAAATTGAAGCATATAAGACAAAACTTGAGGAAAAATCCTTTGATATAAGAAATACTGTGGAAGAAGTCCTGGCATCCTTTTCTTCTGTTGCAATGGAAAAAAATATTGAATTTTATCATTTTATAGACCCAATAATTTCAGGTTATGTAATAGGGGATGAGGCCAAATTAAAGCAAATATTAATTAATTTAATAGGAAATGCAATAAAATTTACATTAAAAGGCTATATTGCAATAAGACTTGAGCCAATGTTAAGTGAAGGAGACACCATCCATATCAAATTTATTATTGAAGACACCGGCATAGGCATCTCCAGAGAAAATATAAACAATCTATTCAAACCTTTTAGTCAGGGAGACCAGTCAATCACAAGAAGATTCGGCGGAACCGGCATGGGGCTTGTTATAACCAAAAAATTAATCACATTGATGAAAGGGAACATTTTTTTTGAAAGCATTGAGGGAAAAGGGACAAAATTCTTTTTTAATATTGAGTTAAAGAAAAATTTAAGGAATTCTTTACCTTATTTAAATGAAAACCCTGCCCTTAAGGACAAGAATTGTGTTTTTATATCAAAAGATACAATGCTCTATGATTGCCTGAAACCATATTTTGATTTATGGGGTTTAAAATCCAGTCAATATGACACGTTAAAAGATGCAGAGCTTAATGAACACATTGACTTTTTTATCTTTTCTTTTTCTGAAATCAACCGTGAAAAAATATTTTACACATCAGAAATTAAAAGGAAATTCTCAAATGCCTCAATTATTTTGATAATACCCCTTCATTTATATAAAAAAGCAGAAGAAACCATAAAACCACACAAAATAATTGTCAGACCAGTTTCAGTCAAAAGGTTATTTAATATTCTTTCTATATATTCTCCTGAAAAACAGGAAGAAACAAAATTGGATTATCAACAAAAAAATAAACAAATCAATATTCTTATTGTTGAAGACAATATCATCAACCAGAAATTAATGATGATTCTCCTTGAGAAATCCGGATACAGCGCTGACCTTGCCCAAAACGGCATTGAGGCATTTAATATGATCAGGGAGAAAAACTATAATCTGGTGATTATGGATATACAGATGCCTGATATGGACGGCATAGAAGCAACAAAAAAAATCAGAAAAGAAATAAGCGCCGCTAATCAACCGGTTATTGTTGCCCTTACCGCTGATGTGATATCAGATAATATTGACCGGTGCAAACAGGCAGGAATGGATGATTTTCTCTCAAAACCTGTAAAAATTGACAAACTGCTTGCAATAATAAAAACATTGGAAAAAGCTTAAAATTTTTTATCACATTGTAATTTTCAAAGATTTTTCAAAAATTTCCAGCTTCATATTCAATTTTTCTGCAAAATTATTAATAATAAAGCCTGAAATACTGTTAAGGTTTATGACAGCCGGAAATTCCTCGATTTCTATATTTTCACAATTATTTGAAATAGTTAAAATTTTCATCTCAGGATTGTCCTTGTCAAGAGCAAGTTCAATATTAATGATTAGCTCATGATTTCCTTTTTCCTTTGCCTTTTTAAGCGTCTCAATATTAAGGAAAAAAAAGGCGTCAATAAGTTCTGTGAGCATGTATTCATAAACCAGAACATATAAATCTTTTGCAGGGAGATTTAGATTGACTTTTATCTGATGCTTAAAAAATAAATCCGCCTTCCAGAAATCTATGGCATTTTTTATAAGATAAGCAAGAATAACTGGTTTTTTATCTTTATCACCCATTTTCTGAGCAATATTCCCTGTTATTTCCTTTAACTTATTTAATTCTTTTTCAAAATTACCACATTTTTTTTGGTATTTTTCTCTGAATTCATCGGTTAACGCAACTGAATCCCTAATAAATCTTTCATAATCAAGCCTATTTAAATCAGATTGCATGGTAAGTGTCTGCAAAGGGCCGTTCAGGTTATGGAGCGCCCCATGCATAAGATTTCCTATGATGATTGCTGAATAGTTTTCAGTAAAAAAATATTCAAGGTTCTTAGTGTCCATTTTACCCTCCTGAAAATTTTAGATTGTAAGGTTGGCTTTCTGGTTATAATTAAGTTATAATATCAAAATGAAAAACAAAAATAATACATTTCGGAAAATTAATATAGATGACTTATTATAATACATCCGGATTAAATCCTGCAACATTTTTATCACTTCCCGGCAAAATAGCAGAGGAATCCTTTAATAATTTGTCAGCGCTGGAACAAATACAGGTTTGCCTTTTAGCGCCATGGGAAAAAAGAATTGATCTTTTGCTATTATCAAAAGATATATCTGAAATAATACAAAATTTCCCTGCTGAAGAACTTTTCTGGACAATTAAATCAGTAAGCCCTGAAGATGCCCTTTTAATTTTGCCCCATGTCAAAGCAGAACAAGTTCAATTCTTTTTTGATCTTGAATGGTGGCATAAACAGGATTTAAGGACAGACAGCATTGCATCATGGCTTTTTTTGTTCTTTGAAACAGATGAAATGTCATTGTCAGCATGGCTTAACTGGATTTCAAAAGAAGATGAAGCCCTTATCCCACTTATTCTGCGACAATTTATAATGGTTCAGAAAAAACCGGATGACATGGATATTATGGAAGCAAAAGATGTGCTTTACGGATATACCATTGACAATATATTTTTTATAGACTTCAGATCTGACAAGCTCGCTCCCCTTATTGACAGATTTTTAAGAACTATCTTTGACTTCTCCCCTGAATACTATTTTGGAATAATGGACAGCATTTTATGGGAAACAAAAACTGAGTCCCTTGAAAATGCCTTCCGTTTAAGAAACGGAAGACTAGCGGATTATGGCATACCACAATATTATGAAGCGATTGAAATACTTACCCCTCTCCCTTTTGGAAAAGTCAGAAAAATTGACCCTCATATCTACCTGCAATCCGGGATAAATGAGGATTTTTTTCCTCCTTTTATCCCAACACTTTATCAAGGTGACTTTCCTATCCTTAATCAGGCCTTGGCGCCTCTTTACGGAAGAAATACAATGGAGAGGATAATTAATGAGTGGATTGGCGTGGCAAATAAGCTTATGATTTCAAACCTCGAAGATTTTAATGACCCTAAAATGATGGAAAAAACTCTTATTGGTGTGGGTTCATTATTAAATCTTGGCATTTCCATTCAGGGTAAAATAGAAACAAAAAATTCTTTTACCGAGATACTTGAGGTTTCTGTCCTTGAAGACCTTGTGAGGATTGCAATTTCAGGGCTTCTCGAAATAAGGAAAAAAGTCAATGCCCTGATAAGCCAGGGGCTTTTGCCGCATGGTCTTGCTTATCTCCCTGAAACATGGCAAAACATCATAAATCCGTTAAATAATACCATCCCAATGTATCTTGACAATAAAGAAGAGATATTTTTTTCAGATATTAGCCAGATTGAGGAATATGAAGATTTTATTTCTGATATCTACGTCTGGGGCGTGATAATGTCTGAAGTTAATCCAAACTGGTCTAAATGGGACTTTGAACTTGATTTCAGGAATACAAACCTTCTTAACCCCAATGAATTTTTGTGGCATAAAGGACTTTTGACAGCATTTGCAAATGTCTCTCTTTATGGCGTGTTCAAGATTATTCCTGTTCCTGAGTTTGAGCTTGTTCCTCTGAAAGAAATGTGGTTTCCTGAAACTGATTCTGTTCCTGAAAAAACAATTAATATGTGTCTTCATATACTTGAACATATCATTACAAAACACAACCTCCCCGAAGAGCGGGTAAAAAGAATTATTTATGAATGTCTTGAGGAATTAAGATTTGAATGGGAAAATATCCCGAAACACAGCCACCTCATAGACGGAAGATTCACCTCGTCCATACTGGTAAAATTGTCCGAAATAAAGGATGATGAAGAAATGGAAGGTGAAAACGACAACGATACGTAGTTTTGAGCTGTCTTTTTGTTGTCTAAAATACGCCGCCTATCTGCCTGTATGCCTCGTAGGCTGCAATGCCCACACATGTTGAAAGGTTAATGCTCCTCACCTTGCCCCAAATAGGTATTTTATATGTATTTTCAATGTTTGCTTCAAGTATTTCCCTTGGAAGACCAATGGTTTCCTTGCCAAAAATAAGATAGCATCCGTCTTTATAAGGAGCTTTGTGATATGGATTTTTTCCCTTTGCAGAAAAAAACAATCCTTTGGAATTTACAGACTTTAGAAAAGTATTAAAATCAACATGGTGTGTAATTTTTACAAAAGCCCAGTAGTCAAGCCCAGCGCGCTTAAGATGTTTGTCATCAACATTAAAACCAAGAGGATGCACAAGATGCAGCACAGAATTTGTCGCTGCGCAAAGCCTTGCAATATTACCTGTATTTTGGGGTATTTCAGGCTCAACAAGAACAATATTGACGACAGGGGCATTTTTCACATTTTTTTATTGTTACAATTTGCGCAAAGTCCTGTAATTTTGATATTAATCTCTTCTATATGAAAATTTTCGTTGTTTTCAACTGAATGAGCAATTTCCTGAATTTTATCATTGGTAAATTCAAGGATATTTTTACAATTTTTGCATATAATATGCCCATGCTGGTCATGTCCAAGAATATGTTCATATTTCATATGACCTGAATCAAATGCAACTTCTCTTATAAGCTTTGTAGAAATGAGATGGGGGATAATCCTGTAAATTGATGCCTTTGAAATATTGTAGCCTTTGTTATGCATCTGCAAAAAAAGACTTTCAACATCAAAATGATTGTGATTTGAAAAAATTTCAGAAATAATGGATTCCTTTTCAGGAGTATATCTCTGACCTGTTTTTTTTACATATTTTCTAAAAATTTCTATTGCTGGTTCTATTGCCATAATTCCCTCATTTGCTCAAAATCATAATAACCAAAAAAATAAAAAAGTCAAGCATAATAACTTAAATTAATTAAAAATCTAATAAAAAAAGCCAGCAGGGATTATAAGGCTTAAGGAATAAGGATTTACCAAGGTTTTCAGATTTATGGAGAGATATTTGCAATACTTCAAAGCCTATATCATGGGACGCATCAAGGTAATTTAATAAGCTCTTTATTGTATCCAAAAGCACGGCGGATATAATTATTTTACCGTTTTTATTTATTTTTTCTATGATAATATCAAGAATTTTATCTATTTTTCCATTACTTCCCCCTATAAAAACCCTGTCAGGGCATGGCAAATCCCTTAAACATTCAGGGGCGGCAGCATTTATGAGATTAATATTATTTAAATAAAATCTATGCATGTTTTCTTTTATATCTTCGCATCGCAAAGGGTCTTTTTCAATGGCATATATATTTTCAGGATTTATAAAATTCGCAGCCTCTATGCTTATTGCCCCTGAGCCAGCCCCAATATCCCAGAAAATATGTGATTTTTGCAGATTAAGCCTTGATAGAATGACTGCCCGTATTTCACTCTTTGTAATAAGGCCTTTCTCATGTTTATATAAACTATCATCAAGCCCGGTTCCTGATAAAAAATTAATGGCTTCAGGATGTTCGTTTTTCAGGATAACCACATTGAGATTGGAAAATTGTGTTTGCAATATCTCAGAGGGCAGGCAATGGGTAAGGCGCTCCCTTTCAGAGCCAAGTTCCTCCGCAACAATCATTTTTATGCTGCCAAGACCATTTTCTATGAGAAAACCTGCGATTTCATTTGGAGAATTAAATCTGTCAGTAAGTATTAAAATGGCGCTATTTTTATTTTTAAAATGGCGGATTATTTCAAAATAACGCAATCTTTGTTTTTTCCCGTGTAGTGTAATAGTCGGGACATTCTGCCAGGGTTCTTTTATCTTTGCAAAAACCTGCTGAATTGATGATATATTTGGCAAAATCTCAATAATTTCCCTGTCAAATTCGTTTAATACCCGCGCTGCTATGCCAAAAAAAAGCGGATCCCCTGATGCAAGAATCACAACATCCCCTTTATTGTCACTATATTCCCGAACCTTATTAAAAACCTCATCTATATCCCCATGTATCTCAATCTTAAGCCCCTGGTGTTCAGAGAAAAATGTAAGCAGCCTTTTCCCTCCCACAAGAACCCCTGCCCTTTGAATGATTTCAAGATATGACGCAGGAATATTTTCAGGAGAAATCCCTGCGCCTATTACATAAATTCTGGCTCTATTATCTTTTTGGGTTTCTATCCCTGCCATATCACCCTGTTTTCATAATCAAGAAGATAACATTGTATATTTAAAATTTCAGGGGCATACTGCCTGAGCTTTTTAACAACCATGTTTCCAATGCCTTCTATAATTGAGAAAAGGTTATGAGCCATTATTTTTTCGTAAGCCTCTCTTGCCGTGTTGGAATTAACTATGTTTTCTATGATTTCATCGTTGTTCTTTTTGAAAATTTTAAATATTGCAAGGTCAACATCACCCTTTGACGCATGTGTATTGGGAAGTCCTGACGCAATCTTTACTGCCTTTCCGAAAAACAGGAAAAATGTCACGTCCTCAAAATTATTTCTCTGGCATTGCTCCATAGAAAATTTTATGTAATCTCCTGTCATAACAAAGGCTTCTTCTGGAAAATCCGGAAATAATTCCATTGCGGCGCGTTCGCTTGTTGAACCTGTTGTAAGAATTATCTCTGTGACACCTGCATTTTTGGCTATCTTTAAAGCAAGCTGAATTGTTGCCATGTATGCTGAATTTGAAAAAGGCCTGACAATCCCGGTAGTTCCAAGTATAGAAATTCCGCATATAATTCCAAGCCTTGCATTAAGGGTCTCTTTGGCTATTTCTTCGCCTTTCTCAACAAATATTTCAGCAAAAATCTCGTAAGAATCTGTGATTTTTAATAAATTTAAGGCATCATGGGAAACGTTTGTTATCATCTTAAGGGGAACAGGGTTAATAGCGGGATTTCCGGGTGAAATTGCCAGCCCCTTTTTTGTGACCATACCCACACCTTTTCCGCCTTTTATAAAAACCTCAGTATTTCCAGAAAATTGCGGCTTTTTCATCATGATAATTTTTGCCCCGATTTCCGCCTCATGGGTGGCGTCAGGGTCATCCCCGCCATCTTTAATAATTCTTGCCTCTGTATAATTACAATATCTGTCTATCTTAAACACGGGAATTTTGATATTTTTATGAATTGGCAGCAAGATATCAACATCTTCAGGATTTTCACCAAAATAAGCCATTATCGCGGCCTTTACAGCGGCAGATGACGCTGTTCCTGTAGTAAAACCTGTCCTTAACGCTGATTTATCCATAAAATCCTGTACTTATTAATTACTTTAATCCTGTTTCTTTTTTACAATAATAAGCGAAAAATAAGGCAGTTTCATCCCCCTGCAATGTCTTAAAGAATTATGGATAATCTCACCCTCCATTGCATACTGAACCGCAAGGATTGAGGAATCAAGAAGCCCGTGTCTTTCAAGTATTTCATAAATAGCGTCAAAATACTTATGCACCTTTAATATTGCGATGGTATCCGCTATTTTAAGGGCATTTTCAATCTTATCTTTGTCAAGCCCTGAAATAAGGTAAAATGACTCGTCAGATTCAGTTAAAATAATATTTAACGCTGCTGACACACCATTATAGGAGGTAATGCCGGGTATTGTAAAAGTTTGAGTCTCAGGCGATATTTTTTTTATGTTTTTAAGGATATATCCCCATGTGGAATATGTAAGGGGATTTCCCATTGTTATAAAGGCAGCGTCATCCCCTTTTTCTGTCTCAGACAAAATGCGAAGGGCATTTTCCTTCCATATCTCATCCTGAACCGCCTTATCCCGTTTCATGAGAAATTTCAACTTGGTTACAGGCTTATCTTTTAAGTAAGGCTTTAATATGTCAAGCGCCCTGCTGTATTCATTTTCAGAACATGATGCCGTGAATATATGAGGTGTATTTTCAAGGATTTTACATGCCTTTACTGTGATAAGCTCAGGGTCGCCCGGCCCCATTCCTATGCCGTAAACAGCGCCTTTTGGGGATGATTGATTATTTTTCATTAATTTTTGTTTTTTCCTGCTCTGTTTCCTGAATCAGTTGTTTTTTTTAATACAACAATTTTGTGATTTTTTTTGAGTTTTTTTGAAAAATTTGATTTTCAAAATGCTCAAAACTCTTTTTTTTGTTATTTTATTTAAAAAAATTAAAAAAACTTAAAATATCATTATTACATTCAAGCATAACTAAATTCTTCATAAACAAACTTAAATGCTTCATATACCGGACAATCTTTGCTAAATCTTATTTATTTAAAATATATTTTTTTATAGATCGTAAAAAATAATAATAATAAAAACTAATAATTAGTTTTAAGATAATATATTTTTAATTAACAAAGTCAATATTTTTTAACCAAAAAAGAAGTAAATTTTTTTCATTTAATGAAAATTTTACTTATACTTTTCGACGATATTAAGGTTTTATGTTTTTTCCACTTTATCCCACCAGAAATAAAATTTAACAATCGCAATTTATAGTATTAAATCTAATTAGATTGACTAAATATAGTATGGCAAAACTAATGGAAATAAAAAAATATTAAATTAGCATTTATTTATCCCATTTTAATACCGAAAAAATACTTGACAGGGCATAAAATGGTTTTATAGTGGTTGTAAAGTGGAATAAAGTGGAGTTTATGTTTAGAGGAAGATTTCCGCATAACTTGGACGAAAAGGGTAGGTTAAGCATTCCTGCACGGTTCAGGGACCTCCTACGGGGGAGGTATGACGAAAAACTCATCATAACTTCAGCTCCATCACACCTTGAGGCATATCCACTTGAAGAATGGCGGCGTTTAGAGGATGCAATAGGGAGCTTCAAGATGCCGCCACCAGAAATAGTTGCATACCAGAGATATTTTCTCGCAGGGGGTATGGAATGCAACTTAGACAGTCAGAATAGGATTCTTATTCCTCAAAACCTTCGGGAAGAGGCGGGGATTGACAGGGAGGTCATCCTTGTAGGGATGTTAAATCATTTCGAAATCTGGAATAAGACACAACTTCAGGAAGAGCTTTCAAAGACGAGGGAAAATTTTGATAACTACAGCCGTATCATATCAGAACTCAGCGCTTCAACACACAAACAGTCCCCATGAGCCTGTGATGCCCGGAGAAATCCTTGACTATTTAAAGCCAGTCAGGGATGGAATCTATGTTGATGCAACCTTTGGCATGGGAGGACATACCCTTGCGCTTCTTAAGGCATATCCTGATATCAGGCGTGTGATTGCAATTGATTGGGATGAGTCCAGTATTTTGCGCGCAAAGGAATTTATCCATCCGTTTTCAGAAAAAATACATTTATATAACGGCAATTTCACTGAGTTGCCTGTTTTTCTTGAACAGGAAGGAATTAATAAGGTGGATGGCATTATATTGGATCTTGGCATTTCATCATATCATTTTGAAGAAAGCGGCAGGGGATTTAGCTTTAAAAGAGATGAGCCTCTTGATATGAGAATAAATTCATCCGGAAGAAATAATGCTTATGATATAGTGAATTTTCTAAATGAAGATAAGCTTGAAGAAATAATAAGGCTTTACGGCGAAGAATCATGGTCAAAAAAAATAGCAAAGGTCATAGTTGAAAAAAGACGGGAACACAAGATACAAACCTCAAAAGAACTTGCAGACCTGATATTTAAGATTATTCCCAGAAAATTCCATTCCCAGCACATCCACCCCGCCACAAAGACATTTCAGGCGCTTAGAATCGCAGTTAACTCCGAGCTTGATAATATAAACCACGCCCTGGCAATATATCCTGATTATTTAAATGATAATGCAAGGATTTGTGTTATAAGCTTTCATTCCCTTGAAGACAGAATAGTAAAAGACCGTTTCAGAAGTGATGACCGGCTTAAAATTATTACTAAAAAGCCTCTGACGCCTTCTCAGGAAGAAATACAGATAAATCCCAGGGCAAGAAGCGCAAAACTCAGGGTTGCTGAAAAAAAGGAGGAATATTTAAATGTCTTATAGAGCGGCAAGTTACAGTTACACAAGGCATTATAGCGCCAAAAGCTATAGCGCAGGTGTGAGCTCCGGCGATATTGATTTGTTAATAATCAAAATTGCAGTTATTTCTATTATTTTTCTTCTTTTTATCCTGACAACAATAACATTAAACAATCTTTATAATAAAAATCTTCAGGAAATATATGCTCAGAAAGAACAGCAGAATACGTTAATAAATCAGTATAAAGCGCTTACAGATGAAAAAAACAATTTTTTTTCCCAAAAACTCCATAATGAATACAGTAAAAAACTGGGCTTGCATCCGCCAAAAGAAAATCAAACAATAAGGCTCAGGGATTAAATCTATGAGCAAAGAACGAAAAAAGACTACATATTTCATTCATGTTATAAAAATCAGCTTTTTTGTTTTTTTATCCATTGTTGTCATTAAACTCTTTATATTTAATGAAAATTCCCAGTCATCTATCACCTATAACTTTCATAATTCGAATAATATAAGAAGATCAGTAATTATAGACAGAAGCGGAGAAGTAATTGTCAGTAATAACGCTTCCTATTCATTATATATCTCTCCTTCCCATACATCAGAGAATTCTTCGTGGATTAAATCCATTGCGGCTATTGTGTATGTTGATGAAAAAGAGCTTATAAACAAGGTTTCAAACGCAAGGATTATAACCATGATTGCCGATGATTTAACCCTTCAGCAGGTTGAAATGATAAAAAAACTTGAGATTAAGGGCGCTGAGATAATCAGAAAGGAAAAAAGGGCTTATCCTCATAATAAACTTGCATTAAATATCCTTGGTTTTTTGGATAAAGATAACCGCGCCATTGACGGATTAGAATATTTTTATGAAAATAGCTTAAGAAATCAGATTTTTGAAAATTATGAAATTAATCCTTCCTTTCATATAACAATGGAAAAAAATCTCCAGAAAAATGCTGAAACAGAGCTTGGAAAGCTATTGTCAAATGTTAGGGGAACCGGTTCTGCAATATTTATGGGTATAGACACCGGCGAAATACTTGCTATGGCCAATTATCCCCTTATAGATCATGATTTATTTATAAAAGATAATAAAAAAATAAATAATAACTCAATAACCCAGAATTTCAGACCAATACCCGTAATACTCCTTTCAAACTGGATAACATATAAAAAAAATAATCCTTCTTTTGAGTTGACTTCTGCTAATGTAAAGGAAAATATTCCCTCAAATATCAATGAAAATATCAAAATTTTGAGCCATTTTGATGAAAATATGTTAAAGGCAATAACAGATGAAGGAAATTTTCATTCCCTGTTTGTCTCTCTTGGATTCGGACAAAACACAGAAATTGACCTGCCTGATGAAACAGGAGGATTAATTAAGGATGCTGTTAATTCAGGACAGAGAAACCTGTTGGATGTTTACGGAACTCCTTTGCAGATATTAAGGGCATACTCAGCCCTGATAAATGATGGCAAACTGGTGAAACCTTTTTTTAGCTTTAACGCCTTTAATAAAGACAGCATAAAAGAGGTTGAAGCTGAAAGGCTTGAATTAAAAAAATACAGCGCTTTTTTAAGGAAAATTCTTAGCCTGAGCAACGGAAAACCCATTGTCACATATGACATTAATCCTAATCTTTCCGGTGAAGAGAACAGACAGATGATTATCATAGGGCATTATCCTGTTAATAACCCTGTGGTATCATATATAATTTCAGCAAACGGCATGGATTTTAACCAGCAGGAAATAAATAATTATGTAAAAA
This sequence comes from Desulfobulbus propionicus, assembly GCA_020720325.1. Lineage (GTDB taxonomy): Bacteria > Desulfobacterota > Dissulfuribacteria > Dissulfuribacterales > DYOW01 > DYOW01. Next base: position 16,419 of record DYOW01000002.1, on the reverse strand, counting down.
GATTTCTTGAAATGGCGCAAAATGCAAGTAAAATTAAACTGCTGACAATGCAAGAAAATACACAGAATAAAAATGAGTTATTCACGCAAAAAGAAGATATAACTGTTTTAAAAAATATGCCTGATATGTCCGGAATGTCCATGAGAAAAGCCCTTAAAACCCTTCATGGCTCATGTGGCATGTCTTTTGAAGGATCAGGAATTGTGATTTCCCAATACCCGTCGCCCGGAACCACTATTAATCATAAAACCCTATGTCAGCTAAAATTTAAATAAGGAGTAAAGACTTATGCAATATCTTCGCTTTTTTAATGATTTTTTTGAAAATACATCTGAAGAAGAAATTCTTTTAAATGAAATATCATCCGGTCTTAAGGATATTATCTCAGGAATTGCCTGTGATTCCAGAAAAGTTAAGCCAGGGAATCTTTTTGTGGCAATAAAAGGGACAAAATCAGATGGAATTGAATTTGTTCCTGCTGCAATTAAGAACGGAGCCAAATATATTTGTGTCAATAAAAATGATTTTTTTAAGATAAAAGACGTTGTTACAGATGATATAACCGTTTTTGCAGTGGATGACACATATACTTATTTGGGCTATGTATCTAGTATGTATTATGATAATCCTTCAACAAAGCTTGATTTGATAGGCATAACAGGAACAAACGGAAAGACAACCACAACTTATATAATTGAATCAATTCTGAAACAGGCAAAAATAAATTCAGGTGTTATTGGCACAATAAATCAGAGATATAATAATAAATTAGTACAATCAAATCTGACCACTCCAAATCAGATTGATATAAACAGCATTCTTGATGATATGCTTACTGAAGATGTTAAGACAGTGGCAATGGAGGTGTCATCCCATGCCCTTGACCAGAAAAGAGTCCTTGGATTAAGGTTTAAGACTGTTATCTTTACAAATCTTACGCACGATCATCTTGATTATCATATCAATATGGAAAACTATTTTGTTGCAAAATCAAGACTTTTTAACGAATATGATTATGAGACTGCTGTTGTAAATATTGACGATGATTATGGAATAAGGCTTTGGGAGTCGCTTTCTGGTGATAAAAACAGGATAAGCTATGGTTTCAGTCCTGACGCAATGGTCAGACCAAGGGCGTTTTATTCAGGCATTAACGGCATTATAACAAGATGTATCACCCCCAGGGGCGAAATTGATATAAAAAGCAGGCTTATCGGAAGACATAATCTTTTAAATATATTAACTGCAATTTCTGCGGGAATAAGCCTTGATATAAATATTGAAGACATAAAGGCTGGCATTGAAAATATAACGTTTGTCCCTGGAAGGCTTGAGCCTGTTTCCATTGAAAAAAATATATCTGCATTTGTTGACTATGCCCATACGCCGGATGCGCTTAAAAATGTGCTTTCCGTATTAAGAGAGATTGTTAATGAGAAGCTTATTGTAGTTTTTGGCTGTGGAGGCGACAGGGACAGGGATAAAAGGTCTGTAATGGCTGAAATTGCCGGTGTTTATGCTGACCATGTGATTATAACCTCTGATAATCCGCGCTCCGAAGACCCTGACAGCATAATTTTTGATATATTAAAGGGAACTGACGCTCTTTCAGGATATAACATTATAAATAAAGATAAATTTATGGTGATTCCTGACAGAAGGCCTGCCATAAAAGCCGCGGCAATGCTCGCAAAACAGGGAGATTGCATCCTTATTGCCGGAAAGGGACATGAGGATTACCAGATTATCGGGGATAAAAAAGAGAGATTTCTTGACCATGAAGAAATAAAAGCCGCCTGCTCAAATATTAATTCCGTTGAGATTTTATCTGAAATATCGTCAGGCTATAAACTTTCCGCAAAGGTTGACCAGATAATGTCCCAAATTGAAGGAACAATGCTTGCTGGTGACTCTGATAATATTTTTATGGGTATTTCCACTGACACAAGAAACCTTAAATTCGCAAATCTTTTTGTGGCATTAAAAGGCGAAAGATTTGACGCCCATGATTATCTTGACGAAGCCGTTAAAAAAGGCGTGTCTGCCCTTGTTATTGACAGAAAAAGATATGACCTTGCATCAAAATACAGAAACAGCAATGTTACAATAATCGGTGTTGAGGATACTTTACATGCCCTTGGAGACCTTGCAAAATGGCACAGGGAAAGACTTGGATTAAAGACTATAGGCATAACAGGAAGCTGCGGCAAGACATCTTCAAAGGAATTTATCGCGGCTGTTGTCGCTAAAAAATTTGATACACTTAAGACAAAGGGTAATTTTAATAACCTTATAGGACTTCCATTAACTCTTCTTGGCGCAACCCCTTTTCACGAATGGGCGGCGCTTGAGATGGGTATGAATCAAAAAGGCGAAATTTCAAGGCTTTGTGAGATTGCCCGTCCCCAGATAGGACTTATCACCACAATTCAGCCGGCGCATCTTGAGTATCTTGGAGGAATTAACGGGGTTATAAATGAAAAGAAAGCCCTCTTTGAAAGCCTTCTTGAAACAGATATTGCCCTAATCAATATGGATGACCCAATACTTATGGAATTATCAGGGGATTTTTCCTGCCAGCAGTTGGGATTTTCCTTTGAAAGGCGCGGGGAAGATTCAAATAATATTGAACAGATTGTTTGCTGCAAAAACTGGCGCATAACTGAAAAAGGAGAAACCAGCGCTGTTATAGACCTCATGGGTGTGGAAATTGAAATAAATCTTAAGACTATGGGAAGGGCATCTGTTCAAAATGCCTTATCCGCAATAGCCATAGGTCATATCCTTGGAATCTCCACAGGGGATATAAAAGACGCCCTTGAAGAAGTGGCGCCTGTAAGGGGAAGGCTAAATCCTGTCACACTTTCAAATAATTTTCTTCTTATTGATGATTCATACAATGCAAGCCCTGCGTCTATGAAAGAGGCAATGGAAAACCTTATTGCAGTAAGAAAAAATACCAAAAAGATTGCAATAATCGGAGATATGCTTGAGCTTGGTGAAAACACACACATATATCATAAAGAACTTGGCGCTTCTGTTTTTGGCACAGGCATTGACGAAGTTATTTATGTGGGTGAAAATTTTATGTATTTTAATGAAAGCCCATACCTTAAAAGGGTTAACATCACACACTTTAATAATGTTGAACTTTTGATTGATTGGCTTTCAAAATGTGACCTTAAGGCGATGTTTGCAGACAGCGCTGTTTTGCTCAAGGCATCAAATTCAATTGGACTTAGAAAAGCAGCGGATTTTATTATTGATAAGTTTAAGGAAAAGGATTAATGCTTTTTCATTTATTTTACCCATTATCAGATATATATATAATATTTAATGTATTTAAGTACATAACATTTCGGAGCATTTATGCTGCTTTAACATCGCTTTTCCTTATGTTGTTTTTGGGACCATGGTTTATTAAAAAAATGCAAAAATTGCAAATGGGTCAGATAATAAGGGATGACGGGCCAAAATCACACCTTGCCAAGGCTGGAACACCAAGTATGGGTGGAATTCTTATTGTTTTCTCAATAAGTGTTAGCGCCCTTCTGTGGTCTGACCTTACAAATCATTATACATGGCTTGTTTTATTTATACTTGTGGCTTTTGCAGGAATAGGTTTTATTGACGACTACAGGAAAATAAGCAGAAAAAATACAAAAGGACTGTCTGCAAGGGGCAAAATGGCGCTGCAAATATCATTTGTGATTGTTGCATCCCTTGCGCTTATGTATTTTAATAACTGGGATACAAAACTAAGCCTTCCATTTTTTAAAAATATCAGACCTGATATAGGTTATGCCTATATGATTTTTGCGCCGTTTGTTGTGGTTGGATGTTCAAATGCAGTAAACCTTACTGACGGTCTTGACGGCCTTGCAATTGGCCCTTTTATAGTCGCCTCTGCTGTTTATGTGCTTTTTAGCTATTTTGCCGGAAACGTTAGGATTGCCGAATACCTGCAGATACCATTTGTGACAGGGGTGGGGGAACTTACAATTTTTTGCGCCGCAATGGTTGGGGCTGGCATTGGTTTTCTGTGGTATAACACATATCCTGCGAGTATTTTCATGGGCGATGTGGGTTCGCTTTCACTGGGAGGCGCCCTTGGAGCTGTGGCAATACTTGTTAAACAGGAGATTTTGCTTGTAATAGTTGGCGGTGTCTTTGTTATGGAGGCGCTGTCTGTTATGATGCAGGTGGGTTACTTTAAGTTAAGCGGCGGTGAACGCATATTTAAGATGGCTCCAATTCATCATCATTTTGAACTTTCTGGCTGGAAAGAACCCAAGGTTATAGTGAGGTTCTGGATTATTTCACTTATTCTTGGACTTATCGCAATAAGCACACTAAAACTAAGATGAAAGAAAAACTCGAAAAGATTAATAACATAACTGTCCTTGGGGCAGGCATATCAGGCCGGGAGGTTGTAAGGTGGGCTATATCTCAGGGTAAAAAGGTATTATTGAGCGATAATAAACCACTTTCTTCTTTATCAGGAGATTTTATTGATTTTTGCAGGCTTAATAATGTTTATCTTGAAACCGGCGGACATACTATTGATTCAATAAAAGATGCCAGTCTTGTTGTGGCAAGTCCTGGCATATCACCTGATTTGGATATTATCAAAGAGATTAAAAAAAGACAGATCCCAATTATGGGAGAGATTGACCTTGCTATAAGGCTATGGGACGGCCCTGTTATCGGCATTACAGGCACAAACGGCAAGACCACAACCACAAGTCTTACTGGCTGTATCTTCAAGAATGCGGATATTCCTGTGGCGGTAGCGGGAAATATAGGAAAACCACTGATTGGATATGTGGCGGATGGAAATACCAGAAGGGTTGCTGTTCTTGAGATAAGCAGTTTTCAAATTGATTGTTTCTCAGAGCTTAATGATTTTGGGTCGCCGGTTTTCACATCGGTCGCAATTACCAACATAACGCCAGATCACCTTGACAGATACAAAAGTTTTGAAAATTATATTAATTCAAAGTTTAAGGTATGTGATTTTCTTAAAAAAGACGGATATCTTGTGTTAAACTCAAATCTTTTGGAGTTTGAAGATAGATTTAAGGAAAAAACAAATAATATGATATTATTTGGCGATAATCCGAAGGGCAATTATTTTGCGAAGATAGATAATAATACCCTTATTACAGAAATTCCCGGTAAATCCCAGAGATTTAACATATCAAAATGGCGGTTAAAAGGCTCGCACAATCTTGAAAACCTTGCCTGCGCCGCAATTCTCGGACTTATTAATAATGTGGAAGGAGAGGCAATTCAAGGGACAATAAATAATTTTAAAGCCCCTGCGCACAGGATACAATTTGTGGAAAAAATTAATAATGTAGAGTATTATAATGACTCAAAAGCAACCAATGTGGCATCGGTTATGAAGGCCCTTGACGCTATTTCAAATCCAGTGGCGCTTATTGCCGGAGGCAGGGGAAAAGGTGAGAGTTATTTGCCGCTTAAGAGTTATGCCCTTTCCAAAAGGCTGAAAGCAGCAATACTAATTGGTGAAGAGGCTGAATCTCTCAGAAATGTTTTTGAAGATATTATCCCTGTAATAATGATAAATAGCAAAAAAAATGGTTTTGAGGCGATTTATGAGGCTGTTTCCCTTGCAAAAGAAATGGCTGCTCCTAATGATGCGGTTTTGCTTTCACCTGCATGCGCAAGCTTTGATATGTTTAAAAATTACGAAGAAAGGGGCGATGCCTTTATGAAGGCTGTGGCAGATATTAAGGAAAAATATGAAGGCAGGTAGCATAAGGGTTATTATAACAGGAGGCGGCACAGGAGGGCATATTTTTCCTGGTGTCGCAATTATTAAAGCCCTTGAGGATATTTGCGACACTGAGGTTTTGTGGATAGGAACAGGAAGACCAATTGAAATGATGGCATTGGAAAATACAGGATGGGGCCACAGGATATTAAACGTAAAGCCAATAATGGGCATGGGCATTTCAGGGACTATTATATCACTTTTTAATCTTCCCTTTAATATTTTATCATCTGCCAGGGAGATAATGAGATTTAATCCCCATATTGTTGTGGGGGTAGGCGGATATGTGGCGGGTCCTGTAATTCTTGCCGCAAAGATATTGGGTAAGACCACCGCCATACACGAACAAAATCTGAAACCAGGTTTATCCAACAGACTTTCTGCCAGATTTTCAGATATAATTTTTACAAGTTTTAATGAAACAAAGGATTTTTTTCCTGATAAAAATGTTATATTAACGGGTAATCCAATCAGAAAAGAAATACTTGCCTGTAACAATACCAAGTTTTTCGGGTCAGGTTCGGATTTTTTTAAGATTTTGGTTATTGGCGGCAGCCAGGGAGCTACAGGACTTAACAGGCTTGCAAGCTCTGCAATGCAGATTTTGAGCAATTCCGCTATAAAGATTGAGGTTATTCACCAGAGCGGAAAAAATGACCAAAAGGAACTTGAGGAATTTTATATAAAAAATAATATAAATGCCAGAGCGCATGATTTTATAACTGATATGGGAAGCGCTTATAACTGCGCCGACCTTGTGATATGCAGGGCAGGCGCAACCACAATATCTGAGATTGCGGCAGTGGGAAAACCCGCGATTTTTATCCCGTTTCCCCATTCAACCAGTGGTCATCAGGATGAAAATGCCAAAAAAATACAGGATGCAGGGGCAGCCCTCTTTTTCAGACAGGATGAGACCGGCGCAGTTAAGCTTGCATCAGAGATAGAATCCCTAATAAATCAGCCTGAGAGATTAAAAAATATGTCTTTAAGGGCAAGAGAATTGGGGAAAACAAACGCAGCTCAGGATATAGCGGAAAATATTATAAAAATAGCAAACTTAAACCTTGTCAATAAAAGTGAAACAATAAAACCAGGAAATTTTACAGGGCAATTAATTTAATATCAGGGGATAAAGGATATATGTATAAAAGACAACACATACATTTTATCGGGATTGGCGGCATTGGAATGAGCGGTATCGCAAGAATTTTATTAAATCTCGGTTTTCTTGTGAGCGGCTCAGATCTAAAAGACAGCGAAATAACCAGAAATCTACGCCAGTTTGGAGGGGTAATTTACAAAGGTCATGAACCTCAGCATGTCCTTGGCGCAGATGTTGTTGTTGTCTCATCCGCCATAAAAGAGGAAAATCCTGAATTAATAGCCGCAAGGGCGGCGCTGATTCCTGTTATTCCCAGGGCAGAGATGCTTGCAAGTCTAATGAGACTTAAAAAATTTGGTATTGCAGTGGCAGGATCACACGGAAAAACAACCACCACTTCAATGGTTTCATCAATTCTAAGGGAGGCAGGGACTGATCCTACCGTAATTATCGGCGGTGTTGTGAAATCCTTTAAAAGTAATGCAGTCTGGGGAGAAGGAGATTTTCTTGTCGCTGAGGCAGATGAAAGTGACGGAAGTTTTTTAAGGCTTTCCCCGGCAATTGCAGTTGTCACAAATATAGATATGGAACATATGGACTATTTTCCTGATATAGATGCTATTTACGATAGTTTTCTTGAATTTTTGAACAGGGTTCCCTTTTACGGCATGTCAGTGTTATGCGGTGATGACCCACTTCTTGTTAAGATCAGAAAAGAGCTTATGGGACCAAGCATATTTTACGGATTATCCCCTGAAAATGACATTATAGCAACAAATATAAAGCTTGACGGTTTTTCATCAAGTTATGTGGTATCCCATAATGATCTGGAATTAGGGGAAATAAAATTAAAGGTTCCCGGAATACATAATGTCAGAAATTCCCTTGCGGCGATTGGCGTGGCTCTTGAGCTTGAAATACCCTTTGATAAGATTAAAAAAGGCATAGAGATATTTGACGGTGTTGGAAGGAGATTTGAGGTAATAGGAAATGAAAAGGGAATTATTGTTATTGATGACTACGGACATCATCCCACTGAAATCCGCGCTACCCTTGACACCGCAAAAAGAACCTTTCCTAATTCCCGCATAATAGTACTTTTCGAACCCCACCGTTATTCCAGAACCCATGCATTAATGGACGAATTTACAGGATGTTTTAATGATGCTGATCTTTTGTGGATAAGCGATATTTATGCCGCAAGCGAAAAGCCTATTCTTGGAATTACAGGTGAGAGGCTTGTAAGAGGCATAAGGGAAAAAGGACATGAAAATGTCTTTTATATAAAAAATATTAATGATATGCCTGAGGCTGTCTGCGCCTGGTTAGCGGACGGGGATGTTGTCATTACCCTTGGCGCCGGCGCTATAAACACTATAGGACCAAAACTTTTACAACTTTTATCGGTGAATAAAAATGCATACGTTTCATAAAGAATTAGAACAGATAAAAGATATTGAGGTAAAAAGGGATATCCCTTTAAGGGATTTTACCACGTTTCGCATAGGCGGGAGGGCGGGGCTTTTTATCCTGCCAAAGAGCCATGAAGGTTTAAGATGTGTTGTCTCATTTTTAAATAGTTATGGGAAACAATACCATATCCTTGGCGGCGGAAGCAATCTCCTTGTAAATGACAGGGATTTTGATATTGTTATCTCTCTTAAAGCGTTAAATTATATTGCGGATGTCCAGACCAAAGACAACGGCGAGCTTCTTGCCACGTTTTATGCGGGCTTATCCCTTAAAAAAACATTATCCTGGCTGTTACAAAGGGGTTTTTCAGGTTTTGAGGATTTAACAGGCATTCCGGGAAGTATTGGCGGGGCTATAAAAATGAATGCCGGTGTAAAGGAGTTTTCAATAGCTGATAATCTAACCGGTGTGTTAATTCTTCAGGATGATACAATTAACTGGGTGGAAAGGGATAAAATAAATTTTTCGTACAGGAGTAGCGGCCTTCCTGATGGCTGCATAATTATTGCCGGAAGATTTATATTTACCAAAAAGGAAAAGAAAGAAATACTTAATAAAATAATGTATAAAATCCAAATGAGGAATAGAACCCAGCCCATATCAAAGGCAAGCGCAGGATGCATATTCAAAAATCCTGTTGACGCTGCCGCTGGAAAACTCATAGAAATTTGCGGACTTAAGGGAAAAACAATTGGAAATGCAATGGTTTCAATTAAACATGCCAATTTTATTATAAATAAGGGCAAGGCCAGTTTTAATGATGTGGTTGGATTAATAGATCATGTTAAGGAAAGCGTTTATAAAAAGACTGGTTATGTCTTACAGAATGAAGTAAAAATATGGTATTAATTTATGTATAAAAGCACATATATGTATAATAAAAAATATAAAGACCAGGCAAGGTCAAGAAAGGAAAGACAAGATTTTTCATTTTTATATAAATATATATTAATGTCTTTTCTCATCATAACTCTTGTTATGGGTGGTTTTTTTATTTATCCATATATAACAAAACATACAAGCAATATCAAATTATTTAATATATCAAGCATTGAAGTAAAAGGCAATGAGATTTTAAGTTATGAGGAAATAATAAAAAATTCAGGGATCATACTTAGTAAAACAAGTATTTTTACCAATAAAGATACTATTATAACTAATATTAAAAAAAATAATCTCGTATATGATGCTAATATCTTAAAAAAATATCCTGATAAAATAATTATTCATATTCAGGAAAATAAACCTGTTGCCCTTATAAATCTTGATGCGCTATATTATATAAATGAAAAAGGCAGAATTTATAGTAAATTTAATGCTGATGATAACATTAATCTGCCAATTCTTACAGGTATAAAAAAAGAAGAAATATTATCAAACACACTACCTGAATATGCCATTACTGCTATAGATTTTCTTAAATACTCCTCAAAAGGAATACGCATACTGGGTATGAATAATATAAGTGAGATAAATTGTAAAGATAATAAATATTTTACAATTTATACAAATGATAATGGTATTCCTATACAGATGAAGATAACAAACTTAAAAAACGATTTTTCAAGACTGGAATCAGTGCTGAATCATTTATACCGTTCAGGCTTATATGAAAAAACAAAAAAAATTGTAATAAATACAGATAAAAAACTTTATTATGCGAGTTTTGGGGAATAAATATGACGGCAAAGAATAATCCTGTGGTAGTTGGATTGGATATAGGAACAACAAAAATTTATGTTGTAATAGCAGAATTATCCAATGATGACATAAAAATTTTGGGAGTTGGCAAACAACCTTCACTTGGCGGCTTAAAAAAAGGCATTATAACAAATGTTGAAAGCACAGTCACATCTATAAGAAATGCGTTAAATGAAGCTGAATTAATGTCTGGTTATCAGATTAAATCTGCTTATCTTGGCATTGCAGGAAGCCATATAAAAGGTATAAACAGCAATGGGCTTATAACAGTAAAAAATAAGGAAATCACACAGGAAGATGTTACAAGAGTAATTGAAGCTGCTCAGGCAATAAACATTCCCTCAGACAGGGAAGTAATCCATGTGCTCCCTCAGGAATTTATTGTTGATGATCAAAACGGCATACTCGACCCTGTTGGAATGGTGGGAATGAGACTACAGGTAAATGTCCATATTGTGACTTCATCCAAATCACATCTGCAAAATCTTATAAAATGCGCGACACGCGCGGGAATTAATGTGACAGACATTGTATTGCAGCCCATTGCCTCATCAGAGTCAGTTCTTACTGCTGAAGAAAAGGAACTTGGGGTGGCTCTTGTGGATTTTGGAGGCGGCACAACTGACCTTGCCATTTATGTTGAAGGCACATTAAAACACACCTCAATTGTGGGTATAGGCGGCAATAACCTTACGAACGATATTGCCCTTGGGCTTAAGACACCTATGTCTGATGCGGAAAGATTAAAAATAGAGCATGGCTGCTGTTTCAGCTATCTTGTCAATAAGGAAGATACAATTGACGTGCCATCAGTTGGGGACAGGAAACCAAGAAAATTACCCAGACACATCCTGTCTGAAATTCTTGAGGCAAGGGTTGAAGAAATGCTTAATATCATTGATCTTGAGCTTATTAAATCAGGCTATAAGGATAAACTTGCCTCTGGCATAGTGATAACTGGTGGCTCTTCCCTTATTAATGGACTCGCAGAGATGTCAGATCAGGTCTTTCAGCTTCCAACAAGGATTGCATCGCCAAAGGGTTTTACAGGATTAACCGACCTTGTGGAAGATCCTTCTTTTGCGACAGTTCTTGGTTTGATAATCTACGGAGCAAGGCAGACAGGGGATGTAAGATCAGTGGATTCTATGAGTGAAAAATTTATGGATAAGGTAAGAAAAATTTTTAATTTTTAAAAATATATTAAGGAGGGATTTTTATGGATTTTGAATTTTCAGAATTATGTTCTGCAACAAAGATTAAGGTTGTAGGAATTGGCGGCGGCGGTGGAAATGCAATAAACAACATGATTGAATCGCAGTTAAAGGGTGTTGAATTTATTGCTGCAAACACAGACAAGCAGGCGCTTGACGCATCAAAGGCAAATATCAAGATACAGCTTGGCGCGAAGAGCACAAGGGGGCTTGGCGCTGGAAGCAAGCCTGTCATAGGAAGGGAGGCTGCTGAAGAAAGTGAGAAGGATATAATCGAGGCGCTTTCGGGTAGTGACATGGTATTTATCACAGCTGGCATGGGAGGCGGAACAGGCACAGGGGCTGCCCCGGTTATCGCGGAGATAAGCAAAAACCTTGGGGCATTAACTGTTGGAGTTGTGACAAATCCTTTTTCCTTTGAGGGTAAAACAAGGATGAAAAACGCGACCGAAGGCCTTGATAACCTTAAGAAAAAGGTTGACACCATTATCACCATACCAAATGACAAGATACTTTCTGTCTTTTCAAAAGTGCCAATCGGCAAAGCTTTTCAAAAGGTGGATGAAGTGCTTTATTATGCTGTAAAAGGCATAACTGATATAATCATGGTTAGGGGCTATATAAATGTTGACTTTGCCGATGTTAAGACAGTTATGGAACAGATGGGAATCGCAATTATGGGAACAGGCATTGCGCAGGGAGAAAGAAGGGCAAAAGAAGCCCTTTTAATGGCAATTGAAAATCCTATATTAAGCGATACATCCATCCACGGCGCAAGGGGCATACTCTTAAATATTGCAGGAAATCCAAATTCATTTACGGCAGATGAAATCATGGAGATTACACAGGCAATTAATGAACAGGCAGATGACGATGCAAATATTATTTTTGGCGCAACTTATGATGAAAATCTTGGGGACGATTTAAGAGTGACTGTAATTGCAACCGGTATAGGAAAAGCCGAGTCACTTGTCAGTGAATTATCCCATAAAGAAGCTCTTGGACATGAAGGGGATAAAGTAACTTCTCTTGAAAGATTTAAAAATTCACGTTCAACCAAAACCTGTGGGGAAAGCTGCAAGACAAATATCCATATAAATCCGGACACAGGTGATTATGACTGGAGCAAGTACGATATACCAACTTTCATAAGGAATAAGGCAGATTAAAAAAAAATTAGATTGTGTGCGGATTAACGGGTTTTTTTGCCCCAGATAGTCATGGTTTTGGTGAAATAGAACATAGCATCAGGATTATGACAAATACCCTATGTCATCGGGGCCCGGATGATCAGGGAGTATGGATTGATGAGGCATCAAAAATCGCAATGGGTCATACCCGTTTATCCATCCTTGACCTCTCTCCTTTTGGACATCAACCCATGTTTTCCCATAATAACCGCTATGTTATAGTTTTTAACGGGGAAATCTATAATTTTTTAGAAATAAAAAAAGAACTTGAGGGTGAAGGCTATAAATTTAAGGGTGGCTCTGACACTGAGGTTATGCTTGCCGCAATAGAAAGTTTTGGCATTGAAAAGGCAATAAAAAGCTTTATCGGCATGTTTGCCTTTGCTGTGTTTGATATAAAAGAAAGGCTTTTATACCTTGCAAGGGACAGGATGGGCATTAAGCCTCTGTATTATGGATGGGCAGGGGACGGGGCGTTTATCTTTGGCTCTGAGCTTAAATCTTTAATGGCATATCCCGGATTTGAAAGAAATATAAATCTTGATTCACTTTCCCTTTATTTTCGTCATAACTACATACCAGCGCCTTTTACCATATTTAAGGATGCCTTTAAGCTTTTGCCCGGAACTTTTTTGGTTTTGGACAAAAAGGGTTTTAGTAAAAAAAACGCTGAAATCAAAACATTCTGGTCAACAAGGCAGATATGGCAGGAGGGTCAGGATAAAAACTTTAAGGGTTCGGGAGAGGAAGCTGTCAATATCCTTGATGACTTATTGACTGATTCCGTAAGGCTTCGGCTTATATCGGATGTTCCTGTGGGCGCTTTTCTTTCAGGCGGCATTGATTCATCCGTTGTTGTCGCAATAATGCAACGCATCAATACAAGCTCTGTTAAGACCTTCAGCATAGGTTTTTATGACACCGAATATAACGAGGCGCATCATGCAGCCACCATTGCCAAAAAACTCGGAACAGACCACACTGAGCTTTATGTCACCCCTAAAGAGTCAATGGATATTATCCCTGAAATACCACGGATTTGGGACGAACCTTTTGCTGATTCATCGCAGATACCCACTTTTTTATTATCACAGTTAACAAGACAGCATGTGACAGTATCGTTGTCGGGTGACGGCGGGGATGAACTTTTTGGCGGTTACAGCAGGTATGCGATAGCCCCGGATTTATGGAAAAAAATCTCTTTATTTCCTTTTTTTGTAAGAAAACCCGCCTCATTAATAATGAAAAATTTTTCAGGAAATTACCTGAATTTTCTTGGTTTTTTTGCGGGTAAATTCGGAAGAAGGATATGTTTCAGCTCAATGATAAAGCGACTTTCCGAAATTTCAAATTTAAAGGATTTTACAGAGTTTTACGGCATGCTTTATTCCCATTTTCTTCCTTTTGGTGAATTAGTGAGGGGAAAGGATAATATAGCTCCGCTATTTAAGGAAATTTCAGGAAAAAAATCAGGATTTATTGATATTATGTGTCTTTGCGATTTAATGACATACCTTCCTGACGACATACTCACAAAGGTTGACAGGGCAAGCATGGCAAATGCCCTTGAGGCAAGAGTTCCAATCCTTGACCACCGTATAGTTCAATTTGCCTTGAGCCTGCCAGAAACTTTTAAAATCAGAGATAATCAGAGTAAATGGATATTAAGGCAAGTTTTATACAGATACATCCCAAGGGATTTGATAGAAAGACCCAAGATGGGATTTGGCATACCTATTGGAAAATGGCTGCGCTCTGACCTTTTGAATTGGGCTGAATCGCTTATACAGGGGGCAGACAATGATATTAAGGAATATTTGCATTGGGATAAAATTCTTAAAATATGGTCTGAACATAAGAGCGGATGCGCAAATCACCAGTATGTTCTATGGAATATCCTTGTTTACCTTGCATGGTATGATAAATGGAAAAAATAAGGATTTTATTCCTTTTAAATTCATTAAATCCCGGCGGCGCTGAAAGGCAGTTTTTAAATCTTCTGGACAATATTGATAAAGAAAAATTTTTTCCAATAGTTGTGACTTATTATTCAGGGAAATGGGATGGAAGAATTAAGGAGAATCTTTACTGCCTGAAATTAAAGAATCGTTTTGATATCGCGGGAATATTTTTAAGATTAAAAAAAATAGCACAACAAACAAATCCTCATATTATTTATGGACTTTACGGTGACTCCTGCGTCTTTTCCCTTCTTCAAAAGACAAGAAAATTGCGTATTATCTGGGGATTAAGGGCAAGCAATGTTGATTTTGATAAATATTCATTTTTTTCAAGGTTGATTTATAAAATTAATGCCTTATTGTCCGGCTTTACAGATGCTATAATTGTTAATTCATACACAGGGTTTGAATATAATAAAAAAAACAGTTATTCATCAGAAAAGATGGTTGTGATACCTAACGGCATTGACACTGATTATTTCAAAAAAAATCCTGAAAAGGGGTCTAAGATAAGAAAAGAGTTAACTCTACCTGGTGGTTGTTTTTTAATTGGAAGAATCGGTAGATATGACACAATGAAGGACTATCCTGTTTTTATTGAAGCCTGCGCAGGGATTAGTAAAAATAATCCCAATGTAAATTTTTTGATTGCTGGCTCAGGTTGTAATAATGATGAATTAAAGAATCTGGCTGATAAAAACGGAATTGGGGATAAATTATATTTGCTTGAAAACAGGGAAGACCTTCCTGATATTTACAGCGCCTGCGATATTACAGTGTCATCCTCTCGGTTTGGCGAGGGTTTTCCCAATGTGTTGGCAGAATCCATGTCATGCGAAACTTCATGCGTGACTACTGATGTTGGGGACTCAAGGGTTATTGTGGGGAATTTGGGGGTGGTAGTTGAGCCAGGGCAGCCGGATTTGCTTTCCAAAGCCTGTCTTGAGCTGTTAAGGCAGTCTGATGAATCTCGTTTGGAACTGGGAAGAAGGGCAAGGGCATATATAATCAGAAATTTCAGCATTGAAAAGATGGCAAGGGATACGGAAGAGGTTTTTTTAGGTGTTAGCGCTTCAAAAATAAAATAAGATAGTTATTAATACATACAAAAGTGAGGCACAAGCTATTATTTTCAAAAATAATTCCCTTTATCTCATATTTTTTTGTCTAACTCATGGATGACACGGAAAGAAAAGAACTAATACTACCCCGACATATTGTCATTTCGAGGAGTGCAGGCTACGAGGAATCTTATATATAAGACACTGAACGGGAAAATTTTTCACTCCCTTCGCTCCATATGAATGATATAAAATGTAAATTGTAGGAGTCGTGCTAATTTGCTTATTTAATTAAGTTTATTTTTTAATTTCAAAAATTAAAATCAGATCAACTGTGATTAAGGCAAAAATTAATGTCTTTACTCATGAAGGCATTAATAATATGTAATTTATTAAAAAAAAATTTAATTATTGAAATTTTCTATTCTTTATGATATTTTAAATTAATTCAATTGACTGTAAATATCAAACATAAAAGTGTGGTTTTATGGATAATATTCTGAAAAAACATAATGAATTACTTATTCAAAAGAGATACAGCCTAAATACGCAAAAAATCTATTGTAATTATTTCAAAGATTTTGTCTTATATTTTAAAAGCGAAAATTTAGAAAACATTACCACAAAACAAATAAACGCCTACATCCTGGAATTAATTAAAGCCAAAAATATTTCAAGCAGCCAACAAAATCAAAGAATTAATGCTATAAAATTCTTTTATGAAAAAATCCTTGGAAAAAACAAACAATATTATGATATTTATCGTCCAAATCAGGAAAAAAAGTTGCCTAAGGTTCTCAGTAAAAATGAAGTTAAACAGTTATTGAATTCATGTGACAACATTAAGCATCGTTGTATATTATTATTAATCTATTCGGCTGGTTTAAGACGAAGTGAACTAATAGACTTAAAAA
>DYOW01000140.1 GCA_020720325.1 Desulfobulbus propionicus | reverse complement strand
GGGATTAAGGGGAGGGTGAATAGCCTTTGACAGCTTGACATCATTTTTCATAATTTACCGGGTATATTTCATATATAGCCTTATTTTTATTTTTTTTAGTCATTTTTTTGGGCGCCTGTGATTGTCAGTTGAATAAAGGCATCTTCCAAAGAAGGATTTGGGATTTCTTTGGTTATTATCTGATTTTTTATATCCTCAGGGCTTCCTATACATAAAATTTTTCCCTCTGACATTATTGCTATGCGGTCGCAATATTCTGCTTCATCCATAAAATGGGTGGTTACAAGGGTTGTTATCCCTGTTTCTGACAATTTGCCAATATGCTCCCAGAATTCCCTTCTGGCAAGGGGGTCAACCCCTGATGTGGGTTCGTCAAGAAAGACAATCTCAGGTTCATGCATGAGGGCGCACGCCATTGAGAGACGCTGTTTATAACCAAGGGGAATATCCTGGCTTTTTGAATCTGCAACATCTGTAAGCTCCATATTTTCAAGCGCCCATAAAATTCTTTGTTTTTTTTTGTTTCCTTTCAGTCCGTAAACGCTTGCAAAAAAATCCATGTTTTCCATTACGCTTAAATTTCCGTAAAGGGAAAATTTCTGGGACATATAGCCGATTTTTTGCCTTGCAAAGGCAGGGGCAGTTCTCATGTCATAACCCACAACGCTTATTTCCCCTGAAGAAGCTGGCAGAAGTCCGCATAACATCCTGAAAGTTGTGGATTTTCCAGCGCCGTTTGCCCCAAGAAGCCCGAATATTTCACCCTGCTTAACATCAAATGTGATATTATTCACCGCATAAAAATCCCCAAAAATCCTTGTTAGATTTTTTAGAGTTATAAGCGCTTGATTATTATCTGATTGATTGTCTGGCAGATTTGTCATTATTTCAAGATTATCTGATTGTATTGCAATATCCTGTAAACTTTTATTATTTTCGTGAATTTTTACAGAGAGAAGTTTATCCACAAAAAAATCCTCAAAATTTGGTTCTACAGCATAGTAATTTTTGGGTATGAGTTCTACCCTAAGATTTTTAAAAGGTTCTGTTGTTTTTGTAATAAATCTTATACCGTCTGAGACAGGATTTGTGTCGAGAACATCATTAAATTTTTCAAGATATTTTTTATACTGCCTTTTATTATGCGACCCTGCCTTTAATACAAAAGCCCTGTCTTTGACATTTTGTTTTAAGGTGGCAGGCACATCCCTTGCAAGGATTTCACCATGATGTAAAAGTATGACATCATCTAAGTTATCTGTCTCATTTAAGTAGGCTGTGCTCATAAAAATTGATATACCGTCAACATCCCTTAATTTTTTTAAAATTTTCCAGATATCAAGCCTTGAAAGCGGGTCAACGCCAACTGTGGGTTCATCAAGGAGCAAAAGGGAGGGGCGGTTAATTAATATGCAGGCAAGTCCAAGCTTTTGTTTCATTCCGCCAGAAAGTCTTCCCGCAAGCCTTTTGACAAAGGGTTTGAGGGCGGTTAAATTTAATAACTCATCAAAGCGCTCCTGTCTGATTTTTTTATCAAGATCAAAGAGGTCAGCGTACAAATTAAGGTTTTCATTTATGGTAAGGTCTTCGTAAAGTCCGAATTTTTGAGGCATATACCCCACTTTGGAACTGATATCAGCCTGGTTATTAGTTAAATCCATGTCAAGGACAGCAATACTTCCATTATCAGGCAGATATAAACCAGCGGCAAGCCTTATTAATGTTGTTTTACCTGCGCCATCAGGCCCCACAAGCCCAGTGATTTTTCTTTTTTTTATATCAAGTGTAATTTCTTTAAGGGCATTAACAGGATTTTTCTTGTTTTTTAATACAAAATCCTTTTTGACCTTATTAAAACTAAGCGCCACAGGGTCATTGACTTTGTTTTCAGTTGTTTTTGGTTGAGGTTGAATTTGCATCAGTATTTGAGTTCAGATTAATTGAAACAGTGACAGGCATTCCAAGCCTTAATTCATTTAATGGATTTTGAGCCATTATTCTTACTTCATAAACAAGCTTTGTTCTTAATTCTGGTGTTTCAACGTTTTTGGGGGTAAATTCGGATGTTGGGGATATATAGCTGATTTTTCCGTTATATTTCTTGTCAGGATAGGAATCTGTTATTATCTGCGCTTCCATTTCCTGTTTTATCTTTCCAATCATAGTCTCTGGAACGTAAATTTTTGCCCACACAGGGTCTATTATGGCGATTGTAAAAACAGGCTTATTGGGAAAAGCCATGTCGCCAGGCTCTAAAATCCTGTCTTCAATAATGCCGTCTGAAGGGGCGTAAAGGATTGCATCTTCAAAGTTTTTTCTGAGAATATCGAGCCTTGCATACATAGCGTCAAGTGTGGCGTTCGCAGCTTTTTTATCTTCTTCCCGTGGGCCTGCAAGCGCAAGATTCAGATATTCCTGAGCTGCATTAAATTTGGCGACAGAGACATTATTATTTGAAATTGCATCATCAAGTTGTTGTTTTGATACAAGATTTGTCTTTGCAAGTCCTTTTATCCTGTTTAATGTGGTTTCCGAGTTGATTTTAACTGCCCTCGCTGTCTCAAGCTCTGCCCTTGCAATTTTTATTTCTTCATCTCTGCTTCCTTTTTCAAGTTTGGTGACAATCTCTTTTTGCGCATTAATCTCGGAATTTATTTGTTTTATCTGTAATTCAATGGTTTTTGTGTCAAGTCTGGCAAGAAGGTCTCCTTTTTTTATCTTTTGACCCTCATAAAATAATATTTCTTTAATTCTTTCCGAGGAGTTAAAGGCAAGCTCAACATGGCGGGTGTCAATATTTCCGTAGAGAGTAAGGTTATTGGGATCGCCTGATTTTGTTAATTTTTTTTGTGTAAAAAAATATACACCTGCAATTATTATAATTAATATTAATAAAGGTATGATTTTTTTCATTATAATGCTCTTAAATTAAATTTGGATGTATGTTAATAATAACTAACAAGAGATTTTATTATAACAATTTTTTTGAAAAAAGAAATGAGAACTAACAGATTTTTTTTTAGTAAAGCCATTAAGAATTGTCAGAATCAG
>DYOW01000045.1 GCA_020720325.1 Desulfobulbus propionicus | reverse complement strand
GGCAAGGTTTTGGAAGATTTTAACAAATATCAGGCTGTTTTTATAAATTAACAATTTGCATACAGAAAGATAACAGGTAAGATTTTATGTTTGATGGAAGTGAATTTTTTTTAAAAGAACATAACGGTAAAGCAATTCTTAACTTTTCACAAAAAAAGATTGAAATAAATTTAACATTAGATATCAAAGAAAAAAAAATTATTGCTGACTATACACAAGACAGACAAAAAATTTCACAATGTCAGAATGTGTCACCTAATTTTAAGATTGAGAATATTGAAATAAATTTTAATTCTATAATATTAAAAAAACAATCAATAGATAATTTTTTTATATCAGATTATAAATTATCTGATAATGGAATTAATCAGGAGATTCAAATTGAAATAACGCCGGTTTTAAGTGAAATAAATTTTAGCTTAGAAAAATCAGGATCTAACCATATTTTTTTTAATAATATTTATATGACGTTATTCCAGGATTCATTAGATAGTAAAGTTATATTTAAAACTCTTAATATAGAAAAAACAAAAAAAAAATTTATGAAAACTATTTATAAAGATATCCATAACGAAAAAGATTTTAAGAATTGTGTCTATCTCGCAATTACCCTTGCACAGGGAGCGCAGCCTGATTATGTGTATCATATAATAAATAATAAAATTTTCATAAATTTATTTAAATCTGATTTTGACAATCCCTTTTTTTTAATACCTGAAGAGAATTTTTCATTATTTTTTGACTGTTTTTATGAATTTTGGCAGGGATTAGAGGATAATGAGAAGAAATTATACGAACGGGCAATTAATATGTTTGTTTATGCAAAATCTAAATTAATCTCAATTGAAAGTAAATTAATACTTCTTTTTACGCCTTATGAAATCTTTGATGAAAAACCTACTATGAGAGATGAAAAATTTTTTTCTAAGATTTTTAATATATCAAGATTTGATGCAAAATTTATTCAAGAACTGCGAAATATTCTTGTACATAAAGGAGAAGATATAATTACTGCAATTAATTTAGCATTTGAAGAATCAAAAAAACTACCCAAAGAAGAGATAATTAACAATCAATCTATAATTAAAAAGGTAATCCCTGATTGTAAAGCGAATGAATTTAACTTTCAAAATATTTTTTTTGCCTTACTCTATATTTTTGATAGATTTTTATTAGATAAAATTAAATATAATAAAGATTATTATAATGCAATAAATTTTTCTATAGAAAAAAATACTAACGAAATTTTGATAAAAGACAAAGAATTATTAGAGGAACTAAAAAGAAGATAATGTTATTTCCAGATACATATAGCGCTATAAAAATACATGAAAATATTATCGGAGAAAATAAATTAAGAGATTTTGGTTTATTAGATTCAGCTATAAATGCTGCTTTTATTTGTTTTGATGATAATGAAGAATTTAAAACGCCGCATGAAAAGGCAGCGAAAATATTACAACATGTAATTAAAAATCATCCATTTATTGATGGCAATAAACGCACTGCTTTTGCCATAATGCGTGAAATTCTTTTGGAAAATCAATTGGATTTTATCTATTCAGAAGCAGAAATCTCTGAAATGATCTGTTTTTTAGAAGAAATAGCTGAATCAAAAAGGAATTATCCTGAGATATTAGAATTTATATCAAGTCATATTGTAAGAAGATTTATTTCTAAAAGATTTGTTTTTATCAAGAGTATTTGATAACTAAATAAAAAAATGTTTTTTCATAATATAAATTCTATTTTGGTGATTAAATTAAGGCATATAGGAGATGTGCTTTTGACATATCCTGTATTTACAAACCTGAGGGTCAGCTTTCCACATGCACGGATTTATGCCCTTGTTAATAAAGGCACTGAAGAAATGATAACAGGACATCCTGATATTGATGAAATCCTGACAATTGATAAAAAGGATAAAAATTTCATAAAAAGAAATTTTTTTTTCCCAATTGAAATAAGAAAAAAGAATTTTGACCTCACAATTGACCTTACTTCAGGGGACAGGTCAGCAATAATATCATTTCTATCCAATGCAGAGCACAGGATTTCATACGACCCTGAAAAAAAAGGCATTGCATTCAAGAAATATTTTTATTCTCATATATTTAAAAATCTTCATTCAAAACATACTGTCACAAAAAATCTGAATCTTTTGACTTTGGCGGGAATTAATTCTCATAATATTGATGTTTTCTTCCATATTCCTGAAAAAGACACTTTTTTTATTGATAATATTTTAAGAGACAGGGGCATATCAGAAAAGGATAAACTTGTTCATATACATCCCACTTCAAGATGGCTTTTTAAGTGCTGGGATGAAAAAAACTGGATAACCCTTATTGAATATCTTCTTTTAAGTAATTTTAAGATATGCGTCACATGTTCTCCTTCCGGTGAAGAAATAAACATTATAAATAATATATTGTATAAATTCAGGCGTAATGATAAAATTATCAATCTTGCAGGTAAGATAACACTAAAACAACTGGGCGCAGTATCAAAAAAGGCTGTTTTTTTTACAGGTGTTGACACTGCCCCTATGCATATTGCGGCTGCGGTTAAAACACCTGTGATAGCCCTTTTCGGAGCAGGCGTTAATCAATGGAGGCCTTATGGAGACGGTCATTTTGTATTATATAAACCCCATAATTACAGCGATAATCCTTCAAGGGAAGAAAAAATAAAGAGAAATCTTGGTAATATCAGTCCTTTTGATGTTATTTCCATAATTAAAGAAAATTTTCAATAATGATGATACTGCACACTGAATCATCCCCTAATTTTGGCGGACAGGAGCTAAGGACAATCCATGAAATAGAGGGTCTTAAAAAATTTGGCATAGAATCAATTCTTCTTTGCAAAAAAAACAGCGCAATTGAACAAATAGCCCAAAAAAAAGGATTAAAACACTTCACCACAACTTTTTTTTCAAGCATTGACCCTATTGCTGCTTTACAAATTATAATGCTTGTAAAAAAATTTGATGTAAATTTAATAAACTCCCACAGCGGTTATGACGCATGGTGCGCTATCCCTGCTTGCCTTATAAATAAAATTCCTTTTATAAGATCAAGGCATATTGGGCTTAAATTAAAGGATAAAAGGACAACAAGGTTTATTTACGGAAGCTTTGCCAGGAAAATAATCGCCACATCCGGTTATATTGCGACGCAGATAAAAAATATCGGAATTAATCCGGATAAAATTGAAATTGTCCCAACAGGCATTGATTCTGAAAAATATATAAATCCTCCCTCTTTTGATTTAAGAAAAAAATATAATATCCCTGAAAAAAATATTATTTTGTGTTTTGCCTCAGTTCTGAAATCAGATAAGGGTCCGCATATACTTCTTAAAAGCCTTCCTGATGTATTAACAAAAATGCCTGATATATCCGTTATAATTGCTGGAAACGGCAATTTTATGGGGGAATGCAGGAAAATAACAGAAGAATTAAGCTTATCAGACCATGTCATATTCACAGGACATGTTGATAATATACCGGGTTTATTAAAAGAAATTGATATATTTATATTGCCTGCTATAAGGCCTGAGGGAATTCCCCAGTCTCTCCTGCAGGCATATGCCTCAAAAAGACCTGTTATAACAACTGATATAGGCGGGATAAATGAGGCTGCAATGCATAATAATACAGCATATCTTGTTGAACCGAGAAATGTAGAGGCTCTCTCACAAGGAATATTATATTTGCTAAAAAATAAAGATTATTCAAAAAATATCGCTGAAAATGCATTTAAATTATTTATTGAAAAATACACATTGTCGTCAATGCTTTATAAAATGAACGAAATTTACAGGGAAGTAATAAATGGTTAATGTAGCCTATACAATAGCGACCAAACTGGGTTCTTCCGGTCTTGGCACAGTTTCAAAATATGCAATAAAGGCAATTCAGGAGAAAGATTATCTAATCAAGGGGATTTGTTATAATAATATTTCCGGTATTAAAAATATAATCACAATTCCCTTTAATCCCTTTAAGCCTGTCTCATTTATCTCAAAAAAGACCTATTATCCCCTTAAAAAGTCTTTTTTTGACTTTATGGCCAGTCAGATACTTAATAATTATGATTTTAATGTGCTGCATACATGGCTTAATCAATCCCTTTTTACAATGAATACCGCAAAGAAAAAAGGGGCAAAGATAATCCTTGAATGCGGCTCAACACACCCTGCATTTAGAACTGAACTACTTAAACAAGAATATGATGAAATTGGCTTAACATGCTATAAAATCAATAAAAATGAGATAGGGCGGGCGCTAAAGGAAATAGAGTTGGCAGATTTTATACTTACTCCCTCTGAATTTGCAAGAAAAACTTTTATTAAAAAAAATGTCCCTGAAAACAAGGTTTTTGTAGCTCCAAGAGGGGTTAATATTTCAAGATTTTTTCCTGTCAATAATAAAGAAGAGCCAATAAAGGTTATTTTTGCAGGTCATATAGGCATAAGAAAAGGCGTGCATTATCTTTTGGAGGCATGGAAATCCTTAAAGACTGAAAAGCCTGTTGAACTTTTGCTTTTGGGTGATGTTCAGGATGATTTTAAGTCAATGCTTAAGAGATATTTTGGTCTTAAAAATATAAAATTTATTGGTTTTGAAAGGGAACCCTGGAATTATTTCAATAACGGACACATTTTTGTCTTCCCAACCCTTGAGGAGGGGAGCGCCAAGGTTATTTATGAGGCAATGGCATCTGGCATGGCTGTGATAACAACGGAAAATGCAGGCTCAATAATAGAAAATAATAAAGACGGAATTTTAATACCAGTTAAAAATTCAGATAAAATCAGGGAAAAAATTGAATTACTAATAAAAAATGATGATTTAAGGAATTATCTGTCATTAAATGCCATAAATAAAGTTAAAACATACACATGGAGAAACTATCAAAATAAGCTTATTGATTTCTATAATAATAATATTGTAATATAAATTATCTTGTTTTTAGATTATAATAACGTTATATTTAAGATAAATTTTATTATATTTTTTTGAGGAGATATGGGAGAAAAATTCATTATTATGATGAAAATTTTTATCTTGCTGAACCTTCCAGTCACACTTTTAATATTATATTCATGCAGTTGTAATAAACTAACACTTTTTAACTATGAAGTTAAGAAAATCCCCCAGATTGAGATTCTTACTATAAATGATGCCGATAAAAATCTGCAAAAAAATCAGAAATCGCCTGATTATGAAAAATTTTCAGAATACAACGCCACTGTCTACAAGCCGGTTTCCTTTGCTGAATATCAAAAATATGTAAAATTTTTAACCTTTAATGAACGTGATTATTATTTTCTTACTAACCTGAAATTTTTTCAAAACGATATAATTAATCAGAATGATTATGATAATTATATGTTAGTTTCTTTTCCTGAAAAAATGCAAAAAAGGAAGGTTGTGCTTATTGGCGATTCAATGGGTCAGGGCTTAAGCTGGGGATTTGAAAAAAATGCGGATGACTATAACATATTATTTAAAAGCTTTGCCAAACAATCAACCACAACAAAAGACTGGTATCAGGAAGATTCCCTTGATGATGAGCTAAAAAAATTTCACCCTGATATTATTTTGATTTCCCTTGGCGCCAATGAATTTTCAGGAAATCATATCAATTCCAAGCTTAATATCATGAAACTTAAACAAAAATTTAATCAATACTGTGGCAAATTAATATGGATTCTTCCGCCCATTGAAAAGGCTTCGGAATATAATAATATAGTAAAGGAAATCTTTACCGATAAAAATGTTTTTGATTCAAATAAGATAGAGCTTCCAAGGGGAAAAGACAGGATTCACCCCACAAGAAACGGATTTTTTCAATGGACAAGCATAATTTATGACTGTTGCCTTAAAAATAAACTGGAAAAACCCGAATGTATAATTAATGGAAATTCTTGAAGGATTTTCATTTAACAATGAAATCTTTTTGTTTGTTTTTTCTTTAATATTTCTTGCAAATATTATACTTTATGACTTTAATGTTGTAAGAAAGTTATTTTTAACAGTAATAAGCCTGTTTTTTTTTATTATCCTAAGCCACTATGAGTTATTGCCATTAGCTGTTTTATTAGCTGTGATTTTTATTAATTTTGCCGGAGGATTGTTCTTAAAGCAATATAAATCCAAAATTATATTATTTTTTCTTATTTTATCAAATGTATGTCTGCTTTTTTTTATTAAGTATCCTTTTTTATTTGATTTTATAAATGCGCATATTTTTATTATAGGAATATCCTTTTTTATTTTAAATAACATATCATTTCTGATTGACAGTTTTCATGGCAAGATAATTTCTAATATAAATATTTTTGATTTTATGCTTTTTTCTTTATATTTTCCTAAGATTTTAATTGGGCCACTTGTAAGATATAATGAATTTTATTTTGAATTAAATCATAACAGCAACTTCCCAAATATTGATATTTTTTATTCCGGTCTTTTTTTATTTATGCTTGGATTAATGAAAAAAATGGGAGCTGATTATATATCAATGCTTCCGATGACTATTCAATCAAATCCCCTTGGATATACTGGTTTTGACCATATTACGGCTATGTATGGCTACACCATTTATATTTATCTTGATTTTTCCGGTTATTCTGATATTGCGGTTGGTTTATCCCTGTTACTTGGCATTGAATTAACCCAAAATTTCAGGTATCCCTATCTTTCTTCAAGCATAAAGGATTTTTGGAGGAGGTGGCATATAAGTCTATCTTTATGGATAAAAGATTATATTTATGTGCCTCTTGGAGGAAATAAAAAGGGAAGATACCGGGAATATATTAATATTTCACTTGCTTTTATTGTAAGCGGGTTATGGCATGGTTTAGGTTTTAATTTTTTTGTATGGAGTTTAATTCATAGTTTTGGAATTATTTTTAATAAAATGACATTTGGTATGTTTAAGCTTGGTTATATTAATAATTTGCTCACTTTTCATCTTGTGGCGCTAAGCTGGATTTTTTTTGCAAATAGTTATGATAATGCTATAATATCTCTGAATAAAATAGTATTTGAACCTGCCTTTGCTGACGTATATGCCATTATTATGAATAATATAGAATGGTATATCATTTTTATTATAATGATTTTAGGGGTGATTCTGGAAGAAAGAATATCTGGTTTTTTGAGGAGTTGTTTTATAAAATCAAATTATCTAATAAAAGCTTGTGTGATCTTTTTTGTGATTTATTTAATGGTTGTAAGCAAACAAAATACAATAAAACCATTTGTTTATCAACAATTTTAGTCTGATTTTTTTACAAGGCCTTTTATAAATAAGTCATTTAGCTGGTCAATTATCAAATTAAAATTATATTTTTTATCAGGTGAAAAAAAGACAAGCCTTGAAACCTCGTCTATTGCCCCGTATATTGCGCTTGCCACAAAATCAGGATTTAAATCTTCCCTGAATATTTTTTTATTTTGACCTTCAGTAATAAAATCAAATATAATTTTTAAGTATTCACTGAATTTATGTTCATAATATTCTTTGATATACTCGTTTCCCCTTCTTAACTCGGTTTGCAATAACAGGGCAAGGTCTTTGTTGTTCATAAGCATATTAAAATAGAGCTTTACAAATATGCGGAGCTTTTCAAGAGGGTCGTCGGCAGTGATTAGTCGCTGATTAATTTTAGTAATTATTTTAGCTACTTCTTCCTCAAAAATTGCTAAGAGAATATCTGTTTTATTTTTAAAATACAAATAAATAGTGCCGTCAGCCACACCTGCATTTTCTGCAATTTCAGATATTTTTGCCTCATGAAAGCCCTTTTCCGCAAATATATAAATTGCGGAATGTATAATTTTCTCTCTTTTATCGCCTATTTTCATCTTTGAAATTAATAGAATAATGAATAATAATTCATTTTAATTAAGAATAAAAAAAAAGCAAGAAAAAAAATAAAATATAATATAAAAATTTTTATTTTTATAAGAAATGCTAAGAAGAAAGCAAGGTTTTGCTTGCTTAATTTGATTTTGTAATAAAATTTTCCTTGGACATTAATCTGAGGTTCTCAATTGGTTCTGGCTTATGTATATGAAACCCTTGGAGATAATCAATTCCCATATCCCTGCATATTTTAAATATTTCTTCACAATGGATAAATTCAGCAATTACCTTTAAATTTAATTTCTTGGCAAAACTAACTATTGTTTTAACAATAATCCTTGAATTCAGGTCTTTATGTATGTTATGTATGAGAGAGCCGTCAATTTTAATAAAATCTGCCTTTAATTTAATCAGATATTCAAAATTTGAGTACCCGCTTCCAAAATCATCTATCGCAATCTTGCAGCCATAGTCCCTTGCCTTTGCAAAAAACTGGTCAACTATATGGCTTTTAATCATTTCTTCTGTTTCCACAATTTCAAAGATTATACGGTTTTGGTAATTGTATTTTTCTATGAGATTAAAGATAATATGTGTGGTATCCCTGTTAAGTATGTCCTCCATAGTTAAATTTACTGAAAAAATTATGTTGTTCTCCGGGAAAAAAGCAAGGATTTTTTTCAGCACCTGCTGGGAAATATCTGAATATAATCCAGCTTTTTTTGCGTGTTCAAGGAAGATATGAGGAGTTAAAACAGCCTGGTTTTCATCTCTTAACCTGAAAAGACATTCAATCTTAAAAAATTCAGGATCTAATGCTGACACAACTTTTTGAAAATATACAAGCAAACGGTCATTTTCAAGGCCTTCCCTGATTTTTTTGGTTAATGTCAGGGAATTTTTCAGCCTGTTTTGTATTTCTTTGCTGTCATTAAAACAAATAAAATCAAATCCGTTTTCTTCTGCAAAATTCAGGGATAGTTCAGCAAGCATAAGATTTTTTTCATTTAAATGAGAAACACCTGATCTAAATCTTATATTTAACGGAATTTCATTAATAACAACCTGATTTTCCCTGAAAAATTTTACAACATTTTGACATTCTTCATTAAATTGTTCTTTAGAGATATCAGATTTATTAAAAACTGCAAACCTGTCTGCGCTTAGTCTGTAAATTTTAAGCTCTGAAGGGAACTGCTCCCTGAGAATGTTTGCAATTTTTATAATAACCGTATCGCCAAATTCATAGCTGTATGCCTCATTTATGTCCCTGAAACGGTTAATGTCAAATATTGCAATACCAAATTCATTACCATTTTTTGTGTCATCAAGGAGTTTAACTCTGTTTGGTAGGCCTGTAAGCTGGTCAGTTATCTGTGACTCAATAAGCTTTATCTGGTCAAAAAACGGTGTGATATCCTGTTTAAGCGCCACATAATGGCTGATATTGTGATAAGAGTCAAAAATTGGTATTATTGTTGTGCTTAAGTATATTGTCTGGTCTTTTTTATCAAAACTTTTAAATATTCCTTTCCAGACTTTGCCGCCTGAAATGGTTTCCCAGATATTTATAAATAAATCCCTGGGGTTTTCAGGATGATTTAATATGTTACAAGCCTTGCCGAGGACTTCATCTCTTTGAAAGCCTGTCACCTTTATGAATTCATCATTGACATAAACAATATTGCCCTGGGGGTCAATTTTTGAAACAATAGTGCTTTCTTCAATGACTTTCATATACTGTTCAAGCAAAAAATTTTGGTCAAAAAAACTTTTCACAAGATTTGCAATTTTGCCAACCTCATCCCCTCTTTCTTTTAAGTCAATTATTTTGTCTGTTTTTTTGGTTTTTAATGCTGTGGCAATGCGATCAAGAGGGTTTCCAATAAATTTAATATAGAAAATAAAAAAAGTAATAATCATAAAAAAAGCGCAAAATGATATGGTTAAAAGTTCTTTTCTGAGAAAACTTTCAAAATGTAAGATAAGGTTTGTTTTTTTTGTAATTTTTAACTGAAAAATCTTTTCTCCGTTGATACCATTTAAATCATAGAAAAAATATATTTGTCCGGAATTATGATCACTACTATTTAACACACTGATTTCAGAATCTGTAATCTTTGATAGCTCAGAGATATATTTTTTGTCCCATTGTCTTCCCACAACTATAAAACCTTGCGGGGATGTAATTCTTTCAAAATCACCGGTAGGTTGAATTGGCGCAATAACAATATGTATTGGTGTTTCATCATTATTTATAAAAAATTCGTAAAATTTTGGAGTATCCTTTGATATTTGATTATAATCTATAATATTTAATATAGAATTAAGCTTATCGCTGCTTTTTGCAGAATAAATTTCCTTAAAATCTTTATTTAACACATATATATAGTCACTCTCAAAATTGTGCAATGAAGGGTCTATATTTTTAGTTGCCCATTCATCATTAGGGTCAGATATAAATTTTATCATTTCATCCCAATAAGAATAATCTTTAGCAAGCATAATTATATTTTTTGAGTTGATTGTTATTATTTTTTTGAAATTGTTTGTATCTTCCTGTTTTTGCAGGTCTGTAAAATTAGCAAGAATGGTTTTTTCCTGAAGCCAGATATAATAACCGATTGCAATGGCGCTTATAAAGGTAAAAATGATAAAAATAAAAATTTTTTTATAAAGACTCATAAATATTAAAAAGAATTGCCGGACATTTATAAATTTATTCTTTAATCCTTATATTTTTTTTTTACAATCATATCTATTTTATGAGACAAATTTGTTACATATTAATAATTTCAGGTTGCATCAAGGAAATATCCTGTGAGATCGTGATGACAGGTTTGAAAGCATTAAGTAATTAAAGTAAGCTCTGATAAAAAAATATGAGATTGCTTCGTCGTTTTGCTCCTCGCAATGACAAACCACTCTGTCATTAAGAGCGAAGCGACAAAGCAATTTTATGCCACAAAAAACAACAATAACAAACAGAGTTAAATTTTCCTCTTTAGACAATTTAAAGAACATGTTTTAATAATATCAATTTAAAAAATTAAAATCAATCCCCTTGATTTAATCCTTTTTAATGATAAATTTATTTGTTTAATTTTAAAAATTAATTTATTTTATTTTCTTGAGGTTATTATGGCGTTTCAGGCAGTAAGGGGATTTAAGGACGTAATATATCCTGAATCCCGTTTATGGGATTTATTGGAAGAAAGATCAAAGGAGATTGCCCTGTCCTTTGGTTTTGAGGGAATAAAAACCCCTGTTCTTGAAAATACCGAGGTTTTTACAAGGGGCATAGGTCAGCATACAGATATTGTTGAAAAAGAAATGTACACCTTTCTTGATAAAAATAACGAAAGCATATCACTAAGACCCGAGGCCACCGCAGGGGTGATAAGGGCTGCGATTGAAAATAAACTTTTTGCCAGAAAACCCGTTCAAAAGCTCTTTACAATCGGTCAGATGTTTCGCCATGAAAGACCACAAAAGGGCAGATTAAGGCAATTTCATCAGATTAATGCCGAAGTTTTGGGAACAGCTTCCCCAATTGCTGACGCTGAGATAATTGCCCTTGCCACAACCATTTTACAGGAATTTCTGGATGAAAATAAATTTAAAGCATTAAGGCTTGAAATAAACAGCCTGGGATGCCCTGAATGCCGCCCAAATCACAAAGCTGATCTTGCTCTTTATCTTACAAATAATGTGGAAAATCTCTGTGATGACTGTAAAAGAAGGAGCGAAACAAATCCTTTAAGGGTATTTGATTGTAAAAAAGAAGGCTGCAAAAAAGTAATGCAAAGGGCTCCTTTGATAAAACACTACCTTTGTCCCGGATGCGCTGAACATCTTGGAAGTGTCCTTGATTTTCTTGAATGCTATGATATTAAATTTGTCCAGAATCCCACTCTTGTAAGGGGACTTGATTATTACACAAAAACAACTTTTGAGATAGTTTCGACCTCCATTGGCGCGGCTCAGTCAACAATTGCCGCAGGCGGAAGGTATGACGGTCTAATCTCCCAGATGGGAGGCCCGGATGTCAGCGGGGTTGGAATGGCAATAGGCATTGAAAGGCTTATGCTTTTAATTACTCAGGATGAAGAAATACCTGAAAATAAGGATTTTATGTTCTTTGTCCCGCTTGGCTCAGATTCAATTGAATATTTGCTTCCTTTATCTAAAAAATTAAGGGAAGAAGGTTATAATGTAAAGTTTTCCTTTGATTTCAAGGCTTCCCTTAAATCACAGCTAAAAAATGCTGATCGTGAAAAGGCAAGGCTTGTTTTTATAATGGGGGAAAATGAGGTGAATAACAAAGAAATAATCATAAAAGATATGCTAAACCATGCGCAGGAAAATGTATCGTTGGATAATTTTATACAAAGAATAAGGGATTTAGCAGAAAATTATAATGAAGAATATTAGAAATTAAATAATGATTTTAAGGAATATTTTATGCTTGATAGTTTAAATGGTATTAAAAGGACACATCATTGCGATGCGCTTCGTGTTGCTGATGTGGATAAAGAAATTGTTTTAATTGGATGGGTTTTAAGAAGAAGGGATCATGGAGGACTTATTTTTATTGATTTAAGGGATAAAACCGGCATCACACAGGTTGTCTTTTCCCCTGAGGTTGATGAAAACGCCCATAATAAGGCGCATGATCTTAGAAGCGAATATGTTCTTGCCATAAAAGGCAAGGTTCTTCAAAGACCTGAAGGCATGGCAAATTCAAAACTGCCAACCGGTGAAATTGAGGTTTATGCAAATGCTCTCTATGTCTTAAACAAATCAAAAACACCTCCTTTTCCCCTTGATATTGATGAGGCAGTGTCTGAGACATTAAGGCTTAAATATCGCTATCTTGACTTAAGAAAGCCTGAAATGTATAAAAATATTTATGTGAGACATCAAATATGCCAGATAATGAGGTCATATCTTAATGATAATGCCTTTATTGAGGTTGAAACACCAATGCTCACAAAAAGCACCCCTGAGGGAGCAAGGGACTATCTTGTTCCAAGCAGGGTAAACCAGGGATGTTTTTTTGCGCTTCCCCAGTCTCCTCAGCTTTTTAAGCAGATATTAATGGTGGCAGGCTTTGAAAGATATTACCAGATTGTCCGCTGTTTCAGGGACGAAGACCTGAGGGCAGACCGTCAGCCTGAATTTACCCAGCTTGATATGGAGATGTCTTTTATTGAAGAAGAGGATATGTATAAACTTATAGAAGGTCTTATTTCAAAGATTTTTAAGAATATTTTGGGTATGGATATTTCAGCGCCTTTTAAGCGAATCACATATAATGACGCAATGTCTCTTTACGGAACTGACAGACCTGACACCAGATTTGGCATGGAATTAAAGGATCTCACTGATATAGCAAAAAACTGCGGTCTTGAGGTATTCAAAAAAGCAGCGACAACAGGCGGTGTGGTTAAGGCATTAAATGCAAAAGGCATGGGCGACCTTTCAAGGAAAGAGCTTGATGAGCTTACGGAATTTGCAAAGGGATTCGGAGCTCAGGGTCTTGCATGGGTAAAAATCAAGGAAGACCTTTCATGGCAGTCGCCAATCGCAAAATTTTTTAATGATGATGAAAAAAATCTGGTCACAACTATTCTTGATGGAAAAGCCGGAGATATTTATTTCTTTGGCGCTGACAATATGGGCATTGTAAATAAAGTATTGGGCGAATTAAGGCTTGAGCTTGCAAAAAAGAAAAATATAATCCAAAAAAACCAGTTTAATCTCCTTTGGGTGACAGATTTTCCAATGTTTGAATATGACAGTGAGCTTGGAAGATATATTGCCGTGCATCACCCCTTTACCTCTCCCAAAGAAGAGGATATAAGTCTTCTTGAGACAGATCCTATAAAGGTAAGGGCAAGGGCTTATGACCTTGTGTTAAACGGAATTGAGGTTGGCGGCGGAAGTATCCGTATTCACCAGGAATCAATGCAGGAAAAGGTTTTTGAAACGCTTTCAATCACTAAAGAAGACGCCCAGGAAAAATTCGGCTTTTTGCTTGAGGCGCTAAGCTTTGGAGCGCCTCCCCACGGCGGAATTGCTTTTGGACTTGACAGGCTTGTTATGTTGCTTCAGGGATGCGACACAATCAGAGACGTGATAGCATTTCCAAAAACCCAAAAGGCGCAGTGCATGCTTACAGGCGCTCCTGATAAGGTAAGCATGGGACAACTTCTTGAGCTTCATATTCTGCCCGGATGGGAAAAGAAGGTTTAATTAAATAGGAAAATTAAGATTTTTTTTGGGAAAACGCTTTTTATAAAAAGTTTCCCTTATTTTTAAATAAAAAATATATTAAGGCAACCTCTAAAAATTATTGTTCCTCGCAGTGACAATCTTTGTCATTGCGAGCGATAGCGAAGCAATCTCAAAATACATATTTTTAAAGCTACTTTTAATATAAAATATTTTTTAAGGAGTTTTTTCAATGTCAGGGCATTCAAAATGGGCGACAATTAAGAGAAAAAAAGGCGCGATTGATGCAAAGCGCGGAAAGATTTTTACAAAGCTTTTAAAGGAAATTATGGTTGCCGCAAGGATAGGCGGCGGAGATCCTCTTGGCAATATGAGGTTAAAAACCGCCATTCTTGCCGCAAAGGCTGAAAATGTCCCTAAAGATAATATAGATAGGGCAATCAAAAAGGGAACTGGCGACCTTGAAGGTGAAAGCTATGAAGAGATTGTTTATGAGGGCTATGCGCCTGGTGGTGTGGCGGTGATTGTTGAGACAATGACTGACAACAGGGTGAGGACTGCGGGAGAGGTCAGGCATGCATTTGCAAAAAGGGGTGGAAATCTCGGTGAACCCGGAAGTGTTTCGTGGATGTTTGAGAAAATGGGGCTTATCTGGGTGGATAAAAGTGTCGCTGATGAGGAGACCCTTATGACAATATCTCTGGAAGCAGGGGCAAATGATATGATTGACAATGAGGATGAGTGGGAAATAAGGACATCCCCTGAAAGTTTTGAAAAGGTAAAGGAAGAGCTTGATAAGAATAAAATAACCATTAAATCGTCAGAGATCCAGATGGTGGCTTCAAATATGATTTTTGTTGATAATGAAGACACAGCGTCTCAGATATTAAAATTAATGGATATGCTTGATGATTGTGATGATGTGCAGAAGGTTCATGCTAATTTTGACATACCAGAGCATATTCTTGAAAAGGTGGGTTAGTGTCCAATATAATATTGGGTATTGATCCGGGTTCAATTGCCACAGGTTATGGTATAATAGGTCAGAAAGGCAATAGTCTTGTTTATGTGAAATGCGGCGTTATTAGAAATAAATCAGAGGATGCTATTGAAAAAAGGCTTTTTAATATTTATAATAAACTTTTTGAAATAATCAGGGAATTTTCTCCTGTTTATTGCGCTATAGAAGATGTTTTTCATTCAAAAAATCCCAGATCAGCGCTTTTATTGGGGCAGGTCAGGGGAGTTTGTATCGTTTGCGCTGTAAATTCAGGTATTAAGGTTTTTGAATATGCCCCCACAAAGGTAAAGCAGGCAGTCACCGGTTATGGAAGAGCTGAAAAGGAACAAGTGCAATTAATGGTTCAGAGGCTTTTGTGTCTTGATAAAAAGCACCCTAAAGATGCCTCTGATGCCCTTTCAATTGCAATCTGCCATGCCTTAAACTCAAGCTTTCTTGATAGAATTAAAATGGAGAATATTAAATAAGATAATGATTGGTTTTTTAAGGGGCAGAGTAGTGATAAGAGATGTAAAATCCATTCTTTTTGATGTAAATGGCGTGGGGTATGAGATATTTATGCCTTTTTCTGAATTGGCGCATTTTCTTCCTTCTGATAAAGAGGTGATACTCTACACACATCTTATCTGGCGTGAGGACTTGATAAATCTTTACGGGTTTGGCGCCGCGCTTTCAAGGGATATTTTCAGAATACTTCTTGATGTGTCAGGAGTTGGCGCAAAGGTATCTTTGAATATACTTTCACATATCAGGGCAAATGAACTTTTATTGGTAATATCAAAGGGTGAGACTAGAAAACTTGAGGAAATAAGCGGTGTAGGCAAAAAAACCGCAGCAAAAATATGTATAGACCTGAAAGAAAAGGCTAAAGCTCTTTTATCAAGGGATAGCAACATGTTAACTAATTCTGATTTTAATGTTGTTGAAAAGCTTTCGAGCGTTGAAGAAGATGCCCTATCCGCCCTTATTAATCTTGGTTACCGCTCAAACGAAGCAAGAGTTGCCATAGAAAAGACAGTTTCACTAAAAAATGATGCAAATGTTGAGGAAATAATAAGACTTTCCCTGCAATTACTTGCAAAATCCTCATAATTTGTTTACTGTGAGAAATAACTATTAATCAACATGAATGATTCATTATTATCACCTATAAAAGAGCCTGAAGACAGGGCATTGGAATATGATTTAAGACCGGGAAAGCTTGAAAATTATATTGGTCAGAGGCATATAAAAGAAACCATCTCAGTTTCAATAAATGCCGCCAGAAAGCGCGGGGATTCCCTGGATCATGTGCTTATACACGGTTATCCCGGACTTGGAAAAACAACCCTTGCAGGTATTATTGCGCAGGAAATGGGTGTAAATTTTAAGTCAACATCCGGACCTGTCATTGAAAGAGCAGGGGATCTTGCCGCAATTCTTACAAATTTAAGCGCAGGGGATGTGCTTTTTATTGATGAAATCCACAGATTAAGTTCGGTTGTGGAAGAGATTTTATATCCTGCCATGGAAGATTTTCAGTTAGATCTTGTCATAGGGCAGGGTCCAGGCGCAAGGTCAATAAAGATTAACCTTCCAAGATTTACCTTAATAGGCGCAACCACAAGGGCAGGGCTTTTATCCGCTCCTTTAAGGGACAGATTTGGTATTTCTCTGAGGGTGGATTTTTATAGTGATGACGAACTTAAAGAAATAATACTAAGATCTGCAAATATTTTGGGGATTAATATCACTGATGACGGCTCCACAGAGATTGCAACCCGTTCAAGGGGCACTCCAAGGATCGCTAACAGGCTTTTAAGGCGGGTAAGGGACTATTATGAATGCTTTGGCGGAGTTACATTAAACATAGAGATAGCAAAAAAATCCCTTGACCATCTTGATGTTGACCATGAAGGTCTTGACAGGATGGACCGATTTATACTTGAGACAATAATTGATAAGTTTAACGGCGGACCAGTGGGGCTTGAAACTATATCCATATCTGTTGGGGATTCAAAGGACACAATAGAGGATGTTTATGAACCTTTCCTTATACAAAAGGGTTTTCTTGCAAGGACTCAGAGAGGAAGGATTTGCACTGAAAAGGCATATAAACATCTTGGAAAAACAATAGCAAAGAAGAGCTTTTTTTAATTTTCACATGAAACATAACTAATAATTATTTTTAAGTTTTTTATTTAAGGAGTTGAAAATATGCAAAAAAATCAAAAAGAAGAATCATGCGCATTGAAAGAATCCTCAAAGGGTTCGGCTTGTAAAGGCTGTTCCGAAAAAGAGGCATGTCAGTCAAAATCTCAGAATGAAAATGAATTAATTGAAAAAACATTAAAAAAAATAAAATACAAGATAGCAATTCTATCAGGAAAGGGTGGTGTGGGAAAAAGCACTATTTCTGCAAATATTGCCCTTTATCTTGCTAAAAAAGGCTATAAAACAGGTATTATGGATGTGGATTTTCATGGTCCAAGCGTTCCGAGGATACTTGGAATATCTGAAGACAAGGCTGAGCTTACGGATGGAAAGATAATTTCCGTTAAAGTAGGTGAAAATTTGAAGGTATTGTCCCTTGGAAATATTATTCCTGATATAAAAGAAGCGGTTATCTGGAGAGGTCCTGTAAAAATCAGTCTTATCAAGCAGTTTATTGAATATTCCGACTGGGAAGAACTGGATTATCTTATTGTTGACTGTCCTCCCGGCACAGGTGATGAACCTCTTTCAATACTTCAGTTACTTGGCGCTGATACCGGTGTAATTATATTAACAACCCCGCAAAAGGTTGCTGTTGATGATGTCAGGCGTTCAATAACATTTTGTAACAGAGTCGGAAATCCAGTGCTGGGGTTAATAGAAAATATGAGCGGTTTTATCTGTTCAAAGTGCGGCAATATTGAAAATATCTTTGGTGAAGGCGGCGGTGAAAAACTTGCCTTGGAAATGCATATCCCATTTCTTGGCAAATTGCCCCTTGATGCAAATGTTGTAAAAAATTCAGATTCAGGTCTGCCGATTTTTGAAAATACTTCTCAGCCTGTAATGGATGCCTTTGATGATATTATGAAAAGCATAATTGAAAAGACAAAATAGTGTATTTTTTTAAATTTCAGGTTAAAATTATATTTATTAGTCATTGTTTCGGATTAGAATTATTTTGATTCGGATAATGGCAGGTTTTATCAGATGAATAAATGAGTCCAGTCTAAAAACGTCTTTTGCAGCGAATTGCATAAATTTATGCGTTTAAATATCAATATGTTATATTTTAAAAATTTTAATAAATTAGCCTTTTTAGACTGGACTCATAAATATCAGGATAAATTTAAATATAATCTCTCATTTTTTTTTATAATCATAAT
>DYOW01000139.1 GCA_020720325.1 Desulfobulbus propionicus | reverse complement strand
TATTATGGAAACAAATTCAATCTCCACCCTTAATCTGATATTAGGCTACAGCCTTCTTATTGTTCCCCTTGGATTAATATTATGGCAGAAGATACCCCTATTTAACAGCGCTGTTATAGCGGTGGCAAGGATGACAATACAGCTTTTGTTTGTGGGTTTTTATTTGCAGGTCATATTTAATCTCAATAAACCTTTTTTAAACATCCTGTGGATTATTGTCATGATTGTCCTTGCGGATTCAACCATTATTAAAAACTCAGGATTAAGGCTTAAATATTTTGCATTTCCTGTTTTTATGGCGCTTATACTTGGAACAGCTGCGCCTTTGATGTTTTTTATCACTGTTATCTTAAATCTTAAGGATATATTTGACGCAAGGTTTATTATACCAATTGGCGGCATGATACTTGGAAATTGTCTTCAGGCAGACATAATAGGCATTAAAAATTTTTATAATTCAATAAAAAAGGATGAAAAATCCTACCAAATGTCATTAGGTCAGGGGGCAAGCCTACAAGAAGCTGTAAAGCCATTTTTTAGGGAGGCGTGTTTAAATGCCCTGACACCCACTGTTGCAAGCATTACCACAATTGGTCTTGTTTTTCTTCCCGGCATGATGGTGGGAGTTATACTTGGCGGGCAGGATCCATTAAACGCTATTAAATACCAGATTGCAATTATGATAGCTATTTTTTCAGGGACTGCAATTACTGTGTTTTCGGGGATATGGCTTTCTCTAAGGATAAGTTTTAATGATTACGGGATATTAAATAAGGATATTTTCAGGGGAAAAAGTTAAATCTGTTGGTTTTTGGAATTTTATTTCTGCCTTAGTTTGTATATTTTTTTTATATCAATTTTTCTTATTATTTTGCAATTTCAACTATCCTGTCAACCTGTAATGCCCATTCAGGGTCATGGGAAGACACAATAAGGCTCAAATTTTTATCCGAGCAGAAATAGTCTGAAATCACCTTTTTATTTTCTTTATCAAGGGCTGATGTCGCCTCATCAAGAATATATAAATCCCTCTTTAATAAAATTGATGAAATCAGGGCAATTCTCTGTTTCTCTCCACCGGATATGGTTGCAATATCTTTTTCAAGCATATCGTCTGAGAGTGAAAACTTTGCAAGCAGCATGTCCAAATCCGTTATATTATCTTTAAGATGCCTGTTTGCCCGGTAAGAAAAGGGAGCTAAAAGAATATCCCTGACAATTCCCTTTCCAATTTCAGGCTCCTGCTGCGCATAACCAATATGCTGTCTTAATTTCCAGATAGATTTTGGGGTGATTTTTTCACCAAACACCCTGATTTCACCTCTATCAGGTTGAATAAAACCCATTATGCATCTTAAAATTGTTGATTTGCCTGCGCCGGATTTCCCCTGCAAAAGTATTTTTTCACCTTTATTTAATTTCAGTGAAAAATTATCAAATAATTTTTTTTCTTCAAAACTTATGGACAGATTTGATATTTCTACAGCAGTTTCCATGCTCATTTTAGGTGTTAATTAAGGATTTCCAATAAATTTTTCAAGTATCCGCATTGTTTCCTTAACGCCATCCGCATTATTTGGGATGTCAAGGATGGATTTTCTTGCTGCCTCATATTCAAAAATGGGTTGGCTGTAAGGGACAAAACCTCCTAATTTAAGGTCGCTTTCAGAAACTGTTTTTTCTATATGCTTAATGAGTTCTTCAGGCATATTATCTGGTATTCTGTTTACAATAAGGATTTTTTCTTCAACCTTTACATCAAGGCTTGCTGTTAAATCCGCGATTCTTTTTGCAGCGGTCACTCCCCTTGATGAGGCATCGGACACCACAATGAGTTTATAGATATTTCTTAGATTTAGCCTGCTTAAATGTTCCATTCCTGCCTCATTGTCCACAAGGAGAAATTTATATGAGTGGGACAGCCTTTCCAGAACACCAGCAAGGATTGAATTTGCCATGCAGTAACATCCTGGACCCTGTGGTTGCCCCATTACAACAAGGTCATAGCCTGTAGCCTCAAGAATCGCCTGGTTTATCTGCATTTCCATATAGTCATGTTTGGACATGCCTTCAGGGGTCTTTGTTCTCATATCTTCTCTGATATCTCCAAGGGTGGCGCCAACATCAATTCCCAGAAGTTCATTAAGATTTGCGTTTGGGTCTGCATCCACGGCAAGAACAGGAGTAAGATTTTTTTCAAGAAGATATTTGATGACAAGGGCTGATATAGTGGTTTTTCCAGTGCCTCCTTTTCCTGCCATTGCTATAATCTTTGCATTTTGCATTTAGTTATTAAGTCTCCTATTTATAAAGTATTTGATATATTTTTTAAAAATTTTATTTAGCTTTTAGTATTTCAGCTATTTTTTTTCCTAAAACTATTGCCTTTTCCATTGCATCAGTTTGCTCTTCAAACACATTAATTCCTACAGAGCCAACAGTCGCATCTTGCCCATAAATCATAGGAATAGCTGACATCTTGCATTCATCACCATTTCCGCATTTTACGCACGGCACATTTCCAAACACCTTTACAGCTCCCACAATGTTCATGCCTTCTTCCATCATATAATAAAGTATGGCATTAATACCTGATTCGCAAGCAGGAGGTAAAAGTTCATTATCCTCAGGAACAGCGCAGGTGATAATTGCCGCCCCTGGTTTTCCTGCCATAAAACCATGATTATGTCTTAGAGGATAGAGCCTTTCAAGGA
Source organism: Desulfobulbus propionicus (assembly GCA_020720325.1). GTDB lineage: Bacteria > Desulfobacterota > Dissulfuribacteria > Dissulfuribacterales > DYOW01 > DYOW01. The sequence goes on along the minus strand of DYOW01000139.1, from coordinate 388 downwards.
ATGCCTTTGTCCTTGAATCAAGGGTGGAATATGGGGTAAAACCTGCCACCACCATGGCGTCAGCCTCTTTTGCCTTTTCAGCAAGGGCAATGCCGTCATCCTGAATTACACATCTGTTTGTTTTGAGGCAGCCAAGACATGCCATGCACGGCGCCACAGCATAATCTGTAAGTTTAACAAATTCCCAGTCAAGCCCCGTTGATTCAAGAACAAGTTTTAATGCCCTGTCAGTGTTGCTATCCTTTATTGGTGAACCCGAAACACCTATTACCTTCATGAGTGACTCCTTAATAATTTTTTGGCATTGTTAATGTAATATAGTTTGTGACATGAGATTGCTTTGTCATTGTGTTCCTTGCAGTGACGAAGCAATCTCTCAGAACTTACG
>DYOW01000138.1 GCA_020720325.1 Desulfobulbus propionicus | reverse complement strand
ATGATGTGGTGGCAATAGAGGTGAAAAGCAAACCTACTATATCGGAAGTAAAGGAATTTATTAATAAATTAAAGGAATTCAAGATATTTTTTATCCATTACAAAGAATTGAATATTTATGGAGCTATTGCAGGAATGGTGGCGCCAAAAAATGTCAGGGAGTATGCAATAAAAAACGGACTTTTTGTCATTGTGCCTGAAGGTGATTCTATGCATCTTGCTAATGATGCGGACTTTAAACCAAAGGCATGGTAAAAATTATTAAAAAAACTGTCTTAAATTATTTTTTCCCTTTTTAATTATTGAAAAATTTTTTTTTAGTTTTATTATCATAATTAATGAGAAGAAATCTGCAGTTAAAAGAGAAACCATTATTATTTCAAACAATCAGGGAAGAAATTGAATATAGGGAGTCATTTTTTTTAATCCCCGAGGCAACACTTAGCTCCCAGACTAAAGGCAGAAAAAAACAAGAAAATTCCTGTCCTTTCAGGACTGACTTTCAAAGAGACAAAGACAGAATTTTATATTCAAAGGCATTCAGGCGTCTGAAACACAAGACTCAGGTATTTTTTTCTCCGCTTGGCGACCACTACAGGACAAGATTAACCCATACTCTTGAAGTAAGTGAGATTTCAAGGACAATTTCAAGGGCATTAAAGCTAAACGAAGACCTTACAGAGGCAATCGCGCTGGGTCATGACCTGGGTCACACACCTTTTGGACATGCAGGTGAAACAGCATTAAACGAGATTGTTCCAGGTGGCTTTTCCCATGCAAGACATAGTTTAAGGGTTGTGGACAGCCTTGAAAACAGGGGCGAAGGATTAAACCTCACATATGAGGTGAGAGACGGAATATTAAAACATTCAAAGGGTTTTGGAGCTATTATACCTTCAGAAGCAGGCAAATGGGCGCAAAGTCCTGAGGGCAAGATTGTCAGAATAGCTGATATAATAGGCTACTTAAATCATGACCTTGACGACGCTGTGAGAAGCAAAATAATCACAGAAGAAGACATCCCTGAAGAATTTAAGGAAGTTCTGGGAAAAAACCATAATTCAAGAATTTCCAACATGGTAAGAAATGTCATTGAAAACACCTACACCGAAAACGGAAAACTTATTCCAAATATTAGCGAATCGGTTATGGATACCATGATAAAACTAAGGGCATTTCTCATTGAAAATGTTTACAGACACCCCAAAGTTCACGATGAATTTAAAAAATCAAGAAAACTAATCTTTGATATGTTTGAATATTTTATGGAAAATAAGGACGATTTTCTCGAATACAGAAACGGAATGTTCGAGGAAGACCTTCATGTTATTGAACTGGAAAACAATTATCCCCATAAGGTTTGTGATTTCATTGCCGGCATGACAGATCGTTATGCAATGAGCATTTATAATAAAATATTTATCCCTGCCCCGTTATTTTAAATTTATTTCTTTTTCTTCTATTGATTTTCCGCCGTATTTTTTATTTTCACCTTCAACAACTCCTTTTGGAATATCAGTAACAATTTCTCCACCCAATGTAAATCCCCCGTCCATTTTTATTACACTTCCGGTAATGTATGTTGCGTCAAAGAGAAAAAAAGCAACCATGCGGGCAACTTCTTCACAAAATCCTGTTCTTTTTAGTAATATATGATTAATTAAGGCATTTTTTTGCGATTCGTTTAACCGTGACCATCCCCTTGTTTCAGGGCCGTGGCGGGTTTCTATAATTCCAAGCATTAATTCATTGACCCTTGCCTCTGGCGCTCCAATTTTTGCAAAAAGCTCTGTGAGGGATTGAACAGCGCGGTTTGAAAGGCTGTAACAATCATTAAAAATCAGACCTGCAATGCCTGTTCTGCCTGTTATGGCTGATATTGATGAAATATTGACAACAGCTCCGCCATCCCCTGATTTTTTTATAATGGGGACAATGCTTTCAAGGAGATTATATTTTGCGGTTATTGTTGTCTGAAACTCAAGTTCCCATTGTTCTTCTGAATATTCGCCATGAACAACGGGCCATCCTCCCCTTTCAATATTATTTACAAGATAGTCAATTCGTCCGTATTTTTCCAGGCAATGATTTACAAACTTTGTCACATCTTGTTTTTTTCTTAGATCTGCAGGGATAATATCATATTTTATATTATTTTCCCTTAACTTTTGATGTGTGCTGTCAAGGGATTCAAGCCAGTCATAAACAGGAAGGACACAGGTTATGCCTTTTTTGCCAATTTCAAGGACAATGGAAAGACCAATGCCCTTTATAGCCCCGCAAATAATCGCTACTTTTTGCAATTTGTTATTTCCAGTGACCGGGAATCCATTTTCCCTTTGGCCCGTAATGTCCTGGAACCCAGGCTGCATTTGGACAAGGTTTATCAGGTGTGACAGCCCAGCGCCCTTCAATCCATTTTCTATGATCATTATAGCGCCCTGGAATCCATGTTTTATCAACAATAACAGAGCCTGTGTATTTCCAGTGTCCCGGGATAAAATCACCGTCAGGCTGATAATGCTTTGGAACCCAAACAAAATCAGGGCCTGGTTTTGAGGGTCTTGCCTCACATAAAGGAGCCATAAAAATCAAACCGGAAAATAGTAAAATTGTAAAAAAACAAACAATTTTTTTTAACATTGTTTTCTCCTTAGCTTTTTTGGCTCTATGTGAAATATATTAGCTAAATTAGCGAAAATGCCCTTGAAATTGTCATGGGCTATTCACCTTCCCCTTAATCCCCTCCCATCAAGGGAGGGAGACTTCGCTGCTCCCATATAACGGAGATGTGCTTTCAACAATTCCCTATACCCCTTGTGGAAGCATTACGAATCAATCCCCTCTCCCCTTGTGGGAGAGGTTAGGGTGAGGGGTATTAAATATAAAATCACATAAAACCATTTTTATTAAAATTAAGACTGAGAAGGTCAATAAATGTTTAAATAAAATTTATCCTACTTCAAAAATACCTTGTGTTTTTCACAAATCTTTCTGAATTCAGGATGTTTTCTAACATTTTTAAGGTCAGGGTCATGTCTCAGGGAGTCATAGTCTGAAAAACCATTTGTTAAAGCCTCGTCAAGGGAATCAAGGGCGCGGTCTAACTGATTTTGAAGGGAATA
>DYOW01000001.1:32148-60216 GCA_020720325.1 Desulfobulbus propionicus | reverse complement strand
AAGGCTTATGGATATCAATGGTTACAGGTTCCTTTAATCATTCGCGAAGCCCAACATTAATTTTTATACCGATTCCACATTTAAAAAAATTATAACAAAATAAAACCGTATTTGTCAAGAAAAATTTAGTAAAAATTGAATTTTTGCCTTGAAAAAACCAATATTATTCTTTATATTAATAAATATTTATTAATATACGTATTATTTATAAGTTATGAAACATGATAATTTAAAAGATTTTCAAAACTATCTTGTCTCCAAATCAGCTGTTAATAAGAAGTATGCCCTTATTATATAAGATGGGTTTATTCCTGTTATGTATTTTTAAATCAACCCATCTCTGATGTTTTAACCAATGGACAAATAAAAGATTTTCTCAAAAATTTTGCAAAAAATCATGAAGATTGGCAGATAAAACAAGCTGAAGCAGCGCTAAGATTATACGATTATTATCTTTCGGGTCTCCAAAAGTCTGAAATAGAAGGATATGCAGACAACAAAGAAAAGTGGCTCTTTGTTGAGTCAAAAACAAAAAATGCAATGAGACTCCTTTATATCTTGCTTAAATCGTTCAACCATTTTTTGATAAATGATAAAATTTGTTACTTCAGATATTTCACCTAAATAATGCTTATGATGAATATAATCATGGGCATTATCAAAGCAAATTACTCTTCCATTATCCTCAGAAAAAACAGAAAAATTTATATAGGTCATGCTGTATTTAATAACTTTGCCTTCATTTTCCCAAGCTTCAAATTTTATTAGCCCGCCCCCCTGCCCTTCAGGGACAATGTATCTTTCGTCAATGACTTTTACAAACTTTCTTGGCATAAATTATTTAAAATTTTAACAGAAATACATTGAAATGTAACCCTGTAAATTATGTTGTATGTTACTATTTTCATAGGACTTTGGTGATATAAATTAATTGTTTTTCATTTTTAGTTCGTTAATCAAAATTATCAGAACAAAAAATATTACATTTAAATTTTCAATAATAACAACATGTAAATTCTTAAAAAAACACATTTCAAAGATAAAAAGCATCCTTTAATGATGGTAAGGCTCATTATTCATCACAGTAAACGCCCTGTATAGCTGCTCCACAAGCAATAGCCTTGCTATCTCATGGGGAAAGGTCAAACCCGACAGAGAAAAGACACTATCCGATAACGTAAGAATATCCTCAGAGAGTCCTGCGTCACCTCCCACAATAAAAATAATATCCCTGATGTTCCTGTCCATCAGCTTTTGCAAAAAACTGCTGAATTCAACTGTTGTCATTTGCTTTCCTCTTTCATCAAGGGAAATAACATAACCTTTGGGAAGGCGCGCTTTTATTAGGTCCCCTTCTTCCCTCTTAAATTCAGGGGCAGATTTATTTCTGAGATTTTTAGGGGTCTTAAATTCAATTAAAACCGGCTTTGAGTAATGTTTAAGCCTTAAAAAGTATTTTTCAATACCCTCTTTTATCCATTTCTCTCTTGTTTTATCCGGCCAAATAAGATATATAGTATTCATGGATGATGCTATTAAAAAAGATTTATTAAAAACAATACCAAAGGTTGATGAAATATTAAACCTTTTTCATACAGATGCCCCATATTCCTTAAAATTAAAGGCAGTGAGAGAGGCAATCGCCCAGACAAGGCAAAATATCCTGAGCGGCATTATAACTGAAAATGTGACAAATGACGGTGTCCTTAAACTCTCAGCTTATATTCTTTCTCTTCTTGAAAAACCCTCTCTTAAACGGGTGGTTAATGCCACAGGCGTTGTGGTGCATACAAATCTTGGAAGGTCGCTTCTTCCTGAATATCTTTTACAAGACCTCGCTGAAATCGCAAACCTTTATTCAAATCTTGAATATAACCTTGAACTTGGAAAAAGAGGCAGCAGATACACACATGTTGAAGATATCCTCTGTGAACTGACCGGGGCTGAGGCAGGCCTTGTTGTCAATAATAATGCGGCGGCAGTTCTTATAATTCTTGACACAATGGCAAATGGAAAAGAGGTTATTGTCTCAAGGGGTGAGCTTGTGGAAATAGGCGGCTCTTTCAGAGTTCCTGATGTTATGAAAAAAAGCAATGCGATACTTAAAGAAATAGGAACAACAAACAGGACACATCTCCATGACTATGAAAATGCAGTGACCCCTGAAACCGCTCTTTTTATGAAGGTTCATCAGAGTAATTTTCATATTATGGGATTTACCAAAATGGTGGCTGTTAAAGAGCTTAAAGAAATATCGTTTAAGACCAATATCCCCATATTTGAGGATTTGGGAAGCGGTTCTTTTGTGGATTTTTCAAAATACGGAATGAAATATGAGCCAACTGTTCAGGATACTATAAAGCAGGGGGCAGATATTGTAAGTTTCAGCGGAGACAAGCTTCTTGGTGGCCCACAGGCAGGAATTATTGTGGGCAATAAGGAGCATATCAATAAAATAAAGAAAAATCCTTTAAACAGGGCTTTAAGAATTGACAAGCTGACTCTTGTCGCGCTTGAAAGGATTTTACTGCTCTACAGGGACATGGACAGGGCAGTAAAGACAATACCAACCCTAAAAATGCTCACATACAGCCAGCAGGAACTTCGACACAAAGCAGATTTTTTAAATAACAAAATATCAGGATTAAACCTCGAACTCTTCCAAAATGAGGTTTGCGAGACTATTTCAAAAGTTGGAGGCGGCGCCCTTCCTCATCAGGCGCTTAAAACCTTTGCAATAAAACTTATGCCGGAAAAAGGCATATCTGCAAATAATATGGAAGAATACCTGAGAGATTATAAGATACCGGTGATAGTAAGAATAGAAGAAGATTCAATCATTATGGATGTAAGGACAATTCAGGATACGGATATAGATGTTATACTCAATGCTTTAACTGCATTTAACAAGGAGCAATCTGTTTGAATCTTACAAAAGAAGACCCAAAACGCATAGGCGACATACTTATAGACTACTTAAAAGAAATAATTTTCTTTAAGACAGGAAAATTCTGGTATAATGAAAACATATTTCCTGACATAGAAATTTCATCCAGACAAAAACAAAGGGCAGAAGAAGCTTTATTAAAAGGAGAATCCTTCTGGGACAGGGTTGGAAACAATATAATAATACCGTTATATTCTTCTGTGCTTATAATGGAAAATGTCTCAAGAAACCTTGATATCAACTGCGAGGGTGTAATACTAAAGTTATTAAAAGATGCCATCTTATTTAAACTTTCAGAGACCAAAAAAAGTCTCCTGTATTCAACAGAGGGTGAAACACCTGAATATCTAACCCGCTCCATTAATCAGTTAATAACTGATAAAACACCCTCAACCATTATTTATATTGAGAAAGAAAAAAACTTTAACGAGCATGAAACCGAAAATTTCTTAAAAACCCTCTTTCCCAAAAAAGAACTACAGCATACCGGCGCAGATAACAACTCTGAGTGGTGGATTGTCTATAAAATAAATCCTTATGAGATACAAAGGGCTATTAAACAATTTAATAATGTCACCACACCAAAAAAGTCAATAAACAGATTAATTATCCGCCCCCTTTCTGATTATATTGAATCTGCGGATGATTTCCTGATAAATTTTAATTATATCAGAAATATAGCAAGACTTTTGAATTTAAGGATAACATCTCTGGATAATCTTGGGGAGTTTCTTAAAATATTTGATATTGATATCAGAAGCAATAAAAGTCTCCTCGGTTTTATTGCGCCATGCATAAAACTTGAAGAAACCCTAAAAAAGATAAAAGAACCGTTTTTTATCACCATATTAAATAATTGTAAGAATATTCAGGATATTAATGATAGCTATATCTTTGATGAAAAAATCAATATCTCTGAAAAACAATTTTTTCTGATAAAGAAATTCACAGAACCCCTTGATAACGATACAATCTCATCCTACACAGATAAAATCAAATCTTTTTGCATGGGCAGCGCCACTGCCGGAATGGTGTTTTATCCCAAAAAGCCTCTTAAAAATCATTCTTTTTTAATGGATATCTTTGCAGCGTTTATTCACGCCAAACTTATCGGGGAAGGCGCAATATCTTTTGACCATACATCGCTAAATATAATGGGAGATGAATACTACTCTTTGGGAGACCTTAAAAATGCCATATTATCTTACAAAAAGGCCCATGAATTGAATAGTAATGATTTAAGGGTAATTAACAGTTTGGGGGCATCATTCGCAGAAATAGGATATAAATCATATGGAGAGAGACTTCTTTTAAAGGGACTTAAGATTAACGGCAATGATCCAAGCATTTTGTATAATCTTTCGGGTATTTATATTTCAATGGGAAAAAATTCCGATGCTGAAAAATTAATGGAAACGCTATATGAGCTTAACCCTGAAGATACCCCTATAATGGTCAGATATGCGGAGGCGCTTGTAAATTTAAAGAAATTTGACATCGCAAAAAAAATATTATCTCCCCTTTTTAATGAAAAAAGAGATGATATTCCTTTAAGCGCATATAAAATAATGGCGAATGCGCTATATAATGATGATAAAAATTGGAAAAAATCAAGAGATTTGCTAAATCTTGCTTTGAAAAAAAATCCCTTTGACCTTGAGCCTTATTTGCTCCTTGCAAGGGGTTATATTGAAAAAGAAAATGACCCTTATACAGCGGGATTATTTCTTGAAAAACTGGATTTTGAAAAGATTAAAAATCCTGCCATGCAGATTTTATATAAGAAACTTAAAAAAAAATAATATAAATTTTTTTGCAAAATGAAACAATGTCCTTGACAAAGACTTATAATAAGTGTAATCAACTATAAAAATATAAATTAAATATAAATACAATTGGCTTACTCAGGAGAATTAAATGAAAGAATTCAGACTCCACGGAAGAGGGGGGCAAGGCGCTGTTACCTCTGCGGAACTCGTTGCGAGCGCTGCAATTGAAGAAGGTAAATTTGCTCAGGCTTTCCCAAGTTTTGGCCCTGAAAGAAGGGGCGCTCCAGTTGCTGCATTTATAAGGGTTAGTGATGTTCAGATCAGAAGCAGGGAAAAAATCTATTATCCTGATGTGGTGGTAGTTCTTGACCCGTCACTGCCAAAGATTGTAAACGTTGCAGATGGATTAAAACCAGACGGGATTGTAATACTTAACACAACCCTGTCGCCTGAAGAAGTAAAATCTCAGTTTGGCATTAATGCAAAGCTTGCCTTGGTTGATGCAACAAAGATTGCCAAAGAAATATTGGGGCTTCCTATCACAAACACAACCATGCTCGGAGCTTTGATTAAAGCTACAGAAATAATTGGAATTGATGCAATTTCCGATGCTTTGCAGAGAAGATTTGGAAAGCTTGCTGAAAAAAACAAGGCTTCTCTTCTTCGCGCTTATGAAGAAACCAAAGTAATAAATTAAAAAGAGGTAATAAGGTTATGGCAGTGAAAGACGCCATTATTGGCTGGAAACAATTACCACATGGATGTTTCGTCCTTGAACCCGGAAATTCCGAAAAATTTAAGACAGGAGACTGGAAATCCCAACGCCCTGTTTTGGATAAAGAAAAATGTATTAAATGTGCTATGTGCTGGATATTTTGTCCTGAAATGGCATATACCAAAAATGCAGAGGGATTTTATATTGTAAATCTTGACTATTGTAAGGGCTGTGGTATTTGCTCAAATGAATGTCCAAAAGACGCAATCTCCATGGTTCCTGAGGAGGCTTAATTATGGGAAATAGAGTAGGAGTTGAAGTTTCAATAGCTGTTGCAGATGCAGTAAAGCTATGTAATGTAGATGTAATTGCAGCATATCCTATCACACCACAGACACATATTGTGGAACATCTTTCAGAAATTGTTGCAGATGGTCATCTTGACGCAGAATTTATTCCTGTTGAATCAGAACATGCAGCTATGAGCTGTTGCTGTGGTTCATCTGCCGCAGGCGCAAGAACATATACATCAACCTCTTCGCAGGGTTTTGCCCTGATGAGTGAAATTGTTTATATTGCTTCTTCCATGAGGTTTCCGATAGTCATGAATGTGGCAAACAGAGCGCTTTCAGGTCCAATAAGTATCTGGAACGATCATTCGGATATCATGGCGCACAGAGATATCGGTTGGATTCAAACTTTTGCTGAAAACGGACAGGAAGCAGTGGATTTAACCATTCATGCCTTTAAGGTGGCAGAAAACAAAAAAGTATCCCTTCCTGTTATAGTTAATTTAGACGGTTTTATTTGCAGTCATGTTATAGAACCAATTATTATGCCAACACAGGAAGAAGTTGACGCATACCTTCCTCCTTTCAAACCAATTTATAAACTTGATCCCAAAAAACCAGTAAGCATGGGAACGGTAGGTATTCCTGAGGTTTATACAGAGGCAAAAGTTGCCCATAATGAGGCATTAAAGGCATCTAAAAGGGTTATTCTTGACGAATGGAAAAAATTTGGCGAAATGTTTGGCAGATATTACAATGCTGTGGAAACATATAAAACTGAAGATGCTGAAATAATTTTTGTCACAATGGGGAGTATTTCTGAAACAGCAATGACTGCTGTTGACGGCATGAGGGAAAAAGGTGAAAAAGTCGGACTTGTAAGAATAAGACTCTGGAGACCATTTCCTAACGCTGAATTCAAAAAAGCCATTGGAAAGGCAAGAATACTTGCTGTGCTTGACAGGGCATTATCACCAGGCGCAGTAAACGGCCCTGTTGGCAGTGAACTTAAGTCTTTACTGTATAAAGTCCCAGGCGCTCCCAAAATCTTTAATTTTATTGCAGGCCTTGGCGGTAGAGATATGACGCTTGAAAGGTTTAATGAGATACTTGAAAAAACAAAACTTTACGATAAAAAGAAACCAACAGAAAATTATGAAGTAATAGGGGTGAGGGAATTATGATACCTGAATTTGAAAAATTTAAAGGATTTTCGGCAAAAGACCTCCCACAAGAAGAACCAATAGCGCCAGGACACAGGGGTTGTCAGGGATGCGGAGAAATTCTTGCATTAAGGATGGCAATGAAGGCCCTTGGAAACGATATTATTGTAGCCAATGCCACAGGATGTATGGAAATTATAACCACTCCTTTTCCGCAGACTGCTTGGAGAGTTCCATGGATACATATTGCGTTTGAAAATGCAGCGACTGTTGCCTCTGGAGTTGAAGCTGCAAGAAAGGTTCTTATCAGAAAAGGAAAGATATCAAAAAAACATGTGGATATTGTTGCTGTGGGTGGTGACGGAGCAACCGGAGACATAGGACTTCAATGGATATCAGGCGCCTTTGAAAGAGGTCACGACATGGTATATATATGTCTTGACAATGAGGCGTATATGAATACCGGTGTCCAAAGATCAGGCTGCACTCCTTACGGAGCCATGACTACCACAAGCCCTCCTGGCGCTCAAAGCTTTGGTCAGGTTACATGGAAAAAAAATATTCCTGCAATTATGGTTGCGCATGGCATCAAATATGTTGCGACCGCTTCACCCGCTTACTACCTTGATTTAATGAACAAGGTTAAAAAGGCTGCGCTTGTAAACGGACCAGCATATGTTCATATATATTCTCCATGTCCAACAGGATGGGGAAGCGCTGGTGAAAGATCCGTTGAGCTTGCAAGACTCGTTGTGGAATCAAAGGTTTTTCCTCTTTATGAAGTTATTGAAGGTAAATATTTCTTAAGCAGAAAAATAACAAAACCAAAACCAGTTGAAGAATATCTTAAAGCCCAGAGAAGATTCCGTCATCTCAAGGCTGAACAAATTGAGTATATCCAGAAAAGAGTTGACGCAGAATATGATAAAATATTAAAGCTTGCTGAAATTTAAAAAATAAAAAAAAAGGAGCGGAAACGCTCCTTTTTTTATGTCTAAAATATGCAAAATCCTTCCTTTAAACACCTTCTTGGCATAGAACATTTATCTTGCGAAGAAATAGAGCTTATCCTTCAGACCACGGATTCCATGAAGGAAATTACTCAAAGGTCTATAAAAAAAGTCCCCACTCTCAAGGGAAAAACAGTAATAAACCTTTTTTTTGAGCCCAGCACAAGAACCAAGCTTTCCTTTGAGATTGCCGCAAAGAGATTAAGCGCTGACACAATTGGCTTTTCCTCTGCCACAAGCAGCCTTTCAAAAGGAGAAAACCTCCTTGACACTGTAAAAAATTGCGAGGCAATGCTTCCGGATGTTATTGTTATACGTCATCCCTGTTCAGGCGCGTCCCATTTTGTGTCACAGCACATTAACTGTTCAGTTATTAATGCAGGAGACGGGATAAACCAGCACCCCACACAGGCTCTTTTGGATATTTTCACAATAAAGGAAAGAATAAATGACCTTAAAGGAATAAAAATTGCCATTATAGGGGATATAAAACACAGCAGGGTCGCACATTCTGATATTATGCTTTTTACAAAAATGGGCGCAAACGTATTTGTCTCAGGCCCTGGATTTCTTATGAATCCTTTTATATCAGTTCTTGGGGCAAAAATTTGCGATAAAATTGAAGACGCTATCTGTGATGCTGATGTGATTATTCTTCTAAGGATACAAAAAGAACGCTTTGGGAACGGTGTTATTCCCTCTGAACGGGAATATGCAATGCTTTACGGAATAAACATGAACAGGATAAAATCAGCCAAAGAAAATGTCATTGTCATGCATCCGGGTCCTGTGAACTGGGGAGTGGAATTATCGCCGGATATAATGGATTATAATAATAATATTATCCTTGATCAGGTGACAAACGGTGTTGCATTAAGAATGGCTCTTTTATACATTCTTTCAAATCAGGGCGAAAGAGAATGAAAAATTTTTTAATTAAAAACATAAGAATTATTGAACCGGAAACAAACACAGATATTGTATCGGATATCCTTGTTCAAAATGGCATAATTACTTTAATAGAAAGCAATATTACTCCTCCTGAACAAGTTAGTGTTATTGATCTTTCAGACAAATGGCTTTTGCCTGGTCTTGTTGACATACATGTGCATTTAAGAGAACCTGGCGAAGAGTATAAGGAAACCATTGAATCCGGTGTGAAATGCGCCGCATCCGGCGGTTTTGTTGCAATTGCATGTATGCCAAACACCAAACCAGTAAATGATTCTTCATCCATAACAAGATTTATAATTGACAAATCTAAAAATTTTAAAGGAGCAAAGGTATATCCTGTCGCAGCCATTACAAAATCCCAAAAAGGAGAGGAGCTAACCGAATTCGGAGATATAAAGGATGCCGGAGCTGTTGCCTTCTCTGACGACGGCAAATGGCTTTCTGACCCTTTTATGATGCGATCTGCACTGGAATATGCCAGGGTATTAAACGCATTAATAATCTCCCATGCAGAAGACAGCAGGATATGTCCGGGAGGTGTGATGAATGAAGGTGAAACAGCCACCATTCTTGGATTAAGGGCCATACCCAATGCCACAGAGGATATGGCGGTATTCAGGGATGTATGCATTGCTGAACTCACAGGCGCAAGGCTTCACATTGCCCATATAAGCACAAAAGGTTCTGTTGATATAATAAGAAACGCCAAAAAAAAAGGTATAAATGTTACATGCGAAGTGGCTCCCCACCATTTTTCATTAACAGAAAAAAATTGTCTGGGATATAACACAAACGCAAAAATGAATCCGCCTTTACGAACAGAACAGGACAGAATGGCAATAATAGAAGGAATGAAAGACGGCACAATTGATGCTGTTGCCACTGACCATGCGCCCCACAGTGTCCTTGAAAAAAATCTGGAATTTGAAAAGGCTTCAAACGGCATTATAGGACTTCCCACAGCAGTGGCGCTTTTTCTGAATTTAATCAGGGAATATAGCTTTAGCCCTTCAGACATGGCAAAGCTTATGTCAAAAAATCCGGCAAAAATCATTAATATTCCTATAAGACTAATCAAAAAAGGTGAAAAGGCAAATTTTACAATAATTGATCCTGAACTTGAATGGGAAGTGACCAAAGAAAATATATTGTCAAAAAGCTTTAACACGCCTTTTCTTGGAAAAACACTTAAAGGCAAGGCTTTAATGACTGTGGTTGATGGTTTTTTGGTTTATGATTATTTGAATCTTTCTGCCAATTCCTGATTTTTTTTACAAAAATATTTCTTTTCTGTCTGTTGCCTGCATGATGCAAATTTATTAAACGCTGTAATTATTACTTATAGATAAAAAATAAATAAATTTGCTTAAATGCTAATTTAAACTTCTATAATAGATTTTTTTTTGAAAAAACTTGAAAAAAAACAAAATATCTAATAATATTTATATATATATTTCTTATCTTAAAAAATTTCTCCTAAAAATTAAAATCTTAAAATTACCTAAAGCAAATTATGGCTCAAATTTATAACATCCTTGTGGTTGATGATGAAGAAAGCATCAGAGAATTTCTTGAAATTTTTCTTTCAAGCGAAGGCTATATTGTTTCAACCACCCCTGATCCTCTTAACACCCTTGAAATAATAAAAAAGGGCAATATTGATATCTGCATAAGTGATATAAAAATGCCGGGAATGAATGGGGTTGAACTACTAAGAGAAATAAAAAAAATCAAACCTGAAATGCCAGTTATTATGATTACTGCCTTTGCTTCTATGGATACTGCTATTGATGCCATGAAGGAAGGCGCCCTTGATTATATTTCAAAACCCTTTGACGATCTGAACAGCCTTAGAAAGGTAATGCATAAGGCAATTGAATGCTGTTCCAAAGAAAACAACAAATCTGAGAATAGAGAAGCATGTCTTATTGAAGAAACTGTTTTTTTTGATAATATTGTGGCAAAAAGCCCGCCTATGATAAAAATACTGAGGCTTCTTCCCCAGATTGCCAACAGTCCTTCTAATGTGCTTATAACCGGTGAAAGCGGAACTGGAAAAGAACTTATAGCAAGGGCGCTCTATAAAAGCGGAAACAGGGCTCAGAAAAATTTTGTTGCGATAAACTGTGGCGGCATACCTGAGACACTTCTTGAAAGCGAGCTGTTTGGCTATAAAAAAGGCGCTTTTACCGGCGCTGACAGGGATAAACAAGGGCTTTTTGCAAGCGCTAATCATGGTGTCATTTTTCTTGATGAGATTGGAGAAATGTCTTTGACGCTCCAGGTGAAATTATTAAGGGTTTTACAGGAAAAGGCAATTCTTCCCATAGGCGACTCAGAGGAAATTAAAATTGATGTGAGGATTATCTCTGCAACAAACAAAAATCTTGAAGAAGAGGTTATAAATAAAAAATTCAGGGAAGACCTTTATTACAGGTTAAATGTTATAAACCTGCATATCCCCCCCCTTAGGGAAAGAAAAGAGGATATTCCCATTTTAATAAGACATTTTCTCTATAAATATTCTCAGGAACACGGCAGGGACTGGGCTGACATTTCTGACTATGCCCTTAAACTGCTCCTTGATTATCCTTTTCCCGGAAATATAAGAGAGCTTGAAAATATCATTGAAAGAGGAGTCGCTCTTTCTTCTTCAAATATTATCCTTCCTGAAAGCCTGCATCTCGCCAGACACAAGACAAAAACCATAACAAATGATAAAAATGAAGCATCGGTAGAAACTATAAATCTCCCTGAAGAAGGTCTTGACCTTGAAAAATTGTTAAATGATATTGAAAAAAAACTCATTGTTTCTGCAATGGAAAAAACAAAAAATTCCAAAAAAGATGCCGCAAACCTCTTAAGACTTGATATGAGATCGCTTAGATACAGATTGGATAAATATGGTATCTCTTAAAACTCAGAAAAAAAATTTTTTTTGGGTTATATTTTTCCGGCTTTTATTAATCATAATAATCTCTTCAACCACTTATTTTTTAACTGACGAATTAATCTCTAAAGAAATTTCATTAAAGATTTATGTAATTTGCGCTGCGGGGACTTTCCTGACAATTTTATTAATGATTCTTTATTCTTCTTTAGGTCCATTAAAAAGAATTGTTTATGGAAATATAATTTCTGATCTGGTTTTGATAAGCGTGGGTCTTCTATGGACACAAGGACACAACAGCCCTTTTATCTTTCTCTATAATTTTTCTATTCTTTCGGCATGTTTCCTGGAAGGACGACTGGGTGGCACATTATCCGCTGGCATGAGCACGATTTTTTTTGGGATAATCTATTTTTCAACCATTCCGGAAAAAGAAAGCTTTCATAATCTAGTCCTTGATTTTTCAATAAGTATGGGTTCTTTTAATGCAATTGCTTTCTTTGGAATACTCCTCGCCCAACATCTTAAATTAACTGAAAAAAATCTTGATGTCACCCTTGACCAACTAAAAAGACTCGAGATAATACAGGAAAGACTTACAGAAAGCCTTGTCTCAGGTCTTATGTCAGTTGATCCAGCAGGAAAAATCATGACCTTTAATCATGCTGCCGAAAAAATTCTTGGAATAAATCTGGCTGATTCATTTGGCATCTCCCTTGAATCAATATGGCCTTTGGGAGGGGCGCTAATATATGAATTCAATAAATTAACAACAACAGATGAAAAAAGATATGAAATAGATATTGAGAACCCGCTAAGAGGAAACAGACTTATAGGCATATCCATCTTTAAGATAAAAGATATTGATAAAAAAGACCTGGGATTTGGTTTCATATTTCAGGATATCACAGATATTAAGGCTAATGAAAAAAAAATGCAGCACACTGACAGACTTGCCGCGCTTGGAGAAATGGCTGCAGGCCTTGCCCATGAGATAAGAAATCCCCTTGCGTCGCTTTCCGGAGCCGCCCACTTTATTAGGGAAAAACAAAATATTCAGAGGGAAGACCTAAGACTTCTTGATATTATCATCAGAGAATCAAAGAGATTAAATGAGCTTATAAAACAATTTTTAATGTATGCAAAGCCAGAACTATCAAGCATACAACTGCTTAATATAAAAGAAGAGATAGACTACGTCCTTACAATGCTTCAAAAAAATAAAGCCCTGACCCTTCCAAATATTTTACTGGATATACAAGAAAATTTGATGCTCCAGGCAGACCCAAATCAGTTTAAACAGGTTTTTTACAATCTTTTACTTAATGCCTGTCAGGCAATAAAAAAAGAAAACGGAGAAATAAAGATTACAGCATTAAAAGAACATGCCAAAGATTTGAGTGAAGCTCCATTTCTAAAATTTGTCATTGAAGATAACGGCGAAGGAATCAGGGAAGATATAAAAAATAAACTTTTCAATCCTTTTTTCACCACCAAACCCGATGGAACCGGACTTGGTCTTTCTGTGGTTTTTCGTATAATACAATCTATGGGAGGTGAGATTACATTTACCTCGGATATAAATTCAGGAACAACCTTTATTTTTAAAATACCTGAAAATCAAAAACTATTTAATTTCCATAATGATAACTAAAAATTAAAAGATGTTTTCAAATATAACTGAATATTGCAACAAAAAATATCATTTATATAGAAGGAGTAAAAATGAAAGATGTAACAGAACTATACAGGGATGAAACATTTCTATCGGAAATAATTAATGCTATACCATCATGTATCTTTGTCACAGACAATGAACACAACATATTATTAATAAACAAAGCCTGCGCCGAGCTAATTAATATGAGACCCGGGGAATGTTTTGACAGAAAGTCGTATGAAATATTTGATTCACAGATGTGCGACAAGGAAACAGGCGCCTGCCAGATGTCCATTGGACAGGGTATTATTAACAGTGGTCAAACAATATTAAATGTGGATGATAAAAAAATCCCCATTGAATATGAAAGCAGACCGCTTAAAAATTTTGAAGGTAAAATTGTGGGGTGTGTGGTGCATTTTATTGATATTACTAAAAGAATGCACGAAGAAAAAATTCTCTTAAGGCAAAAAGAAGAGCTTCTCCAGAAAAACGAAGAATATATAAGACATCTCCAAAATGAAATCCTTGAATTATCAACCCCTGTTATTGAAATATGGGAAGGAATTATTGCCCTGCCTCTTGTGGGGACACTTGACAGCTATCGCGCAAGGAGCGCCACAACACGTCTTCTCGAAAGCATTGAACAGACAAAATCTTCTTTTGTAATTATTGATATAACAGGAGTTCCAACCGTTGACGCAGATGTGGCTAAACATATCCTTCTAACAGTCTATGCCGTAAGATTACTTGGGGCAGAGGCAATTATATCAGGGCTTTCACCAAATATCGCAATGACAATCGCGCAATTAAACCTTAATCTTGAAGGGGTTGAAGTGTGTGGAAGAATGGCTGATGCCCTTAGTTCTGCAATAAAAAAAATACAGTCCCGAAAAGAGTATCTTAAATCAATTAATTTCTTTACTGAATAATTATGAAAAATTTTGCTTTTATTCCTTTTGGAAATATTCTTTTGGTTAGAATTGATGAAGAAATCGAAGACCATCAGGTTCATCTTCTGGAAGCAGAGATTACAAAAGTTATAACCTCAAAAAAAATAAAAGGCATTGTCTTTAATCTTTCAGGAGTTGAGGTGATTGATTCATTTCTTGCCAAGCATATCAATAAACTCTCCTCAACAATAAAAATACTTGGCGCCCAGCCTGTGATTGTAGGTTTATCAGCGCCTGTCATCTTCACATTGATTGATTTTGACATTCATTTTAAGGATATTCAATTTGCCTTTGATATTGAAGGCGCAATATTAAAAATTTCAAATTTCAATAATAAAAGGGAGTTAATTGATTAAATTTAAGGAAATCAATATAAAATCCACCGCTGATTCAGTTATAGCAAGGAAAATATCTGAAGAATTTGCAGAAATACTTGGTTTTACCAGGGAAAAATCTGAAAAAATCAAATTAATAGTTGCTGAGCTTGCTAATAACCTGATAAATCATAAAGCTATAAACGGCATTATGCGTTTTTCAATAAATGCCTTTAATTGTAAAAAAATATTAAATATATCTTCTTTAGACTGGGGACCAGGCATTAAAGACATTGAAAATGCAATTGCAGGCAAATTAAAATCCGAAACAGGGTTGGGCAAAGGTCTTGCAAGTATTTTCAGACTATCTGATTATGTGTCTGTAGTATCAAATAATCCTTTGATAAATAACTCAGGCACAATTATAACATCATGTTTTTTATGTGATAAAAATAACTCCTTTTCAAACAATTTGGACATTGACTATTTTTATATTTCCAGACCCTGGAATTCATACCATGATTCCGGTGATGTTATTTCCATAAATCATGATGCCAGATTTTTAAGGATAGCCCTGACGGATTTACCCGGCTTATCACCTGAAAATGAAAAATATAAAAAAAATTTAGAAAAAACAATTGATGAAATCCCGCTTTTCTGGGGGATTGAAAAGCTTGTGGAAAGCCTGCCGGATATTAATATTCCTATTACTGCATTTAAGTTTGATTTTCTTAATAAAGAAATAGAATTTTTTCAAAAAGGCGAGGTATCTTCAGTTTTTTTGGGAGATGATATAAAAAAACAAATTTTAGTTGAAAAAAAAGGTTACTACAATATTTTATTAAAAAAAATACCCATTGAATCGGATTTTACATTTATAATGTACAGTGACGGACAAAAAGAACCTGACTTTTCAATTATTAATGAAAACTGTATCATGAAAAAAAACAATGGTTTTATACAAAATTCACTTGATATATTTATGATGTCAAACATTCTTTTTAATCCTAAGAGAACAAACGAAGACACTACATTAATGGTGATTAAATGGAAAAAAAAATAAAATCAAGGCTTCACCTTATAAATCTTATTATAAAACATGAAAATGATATTCCAAAAGTCAGGACAAAGGTCAAAATAATCGCTAATTGCATGGGTTTTGACCGTTTCAGGA
The DNA here is from genome assembly GCA_020720325.1 of Desulfobulbus propionicus. GTDB lineage: Bacteria > Desulfobacterota > Dissulfuribacteria > Dissulfuribacterales > DYOW01 > DYOW01. The sequence continues at coordinate 44,377 of DYOW01000001.1, read as the reverse complement.
TAGTTCAATTAGCTACTTCAGCATCGGAAATAACCCGCTTTATGGTTCAAAATTTTCAAAACAGCAAGCTTGAAATTAATTTTATTCAAATCAAAAATGCCGGCATACAAATGCTTTTCACTGCTTCCGGTCAAAAAAAACTTGATATGCTTTCAAAAAATGATTATGAATTTAACATAACGATACTTAATAATTTTTTTGATTTTCTTGAAATTGAAAAATCTCCTGATGAAAATAAATTAAGCATCAACTGCATAACCCAGTTAAAAGATTCTTTATGGGATGAACTTATTGCCAAAGAAGAAGAAATAAGAAATCTTTGCTTCAAGGATATGGAAGAATATTATCTTGAAAATCTCAAGCAAAAACATTCCGAAGTATTAAGACTATTAAAAGAAACAGCTAATAAAAACCTTGAGCTTGATAAAATGAATAGTCAACTCTGGCAGTTAACCTCTGATATGGAAATGCTTGCGCAGGAGAGAACCATTACTGAGCTTACATTAAAGGTTGCGGATAAAATAAGAAATCCCATAACTGTAATAGGGGGAACAGCCATAAGGTTAATTAAGTCAGAATGTCTAAGCGAATCTGAAAAGAAAAAAATAAGCGCCATTGTAAAAGAAATTGAAAAATTAGAGCTTATTGTCAAGGAATTTGACGAATTATCAATGGGAAAATCCAGATTTTTTGAGAAGGAAAACCTTCAGGATATTGTGGAGGAATCGTATAATGAAGCGCTAATGGTTCTGACCCAGCAGATTGCAAAAAAAAATATAAGCATTAACCTAATCAAAGAAGAAAAACCCTTGCATTTTATTACAAATAAAAGAACCTTTAAGCTTGCATTTTTGCATGTATTAAGAAATGCTGTCTATGCGGCTCATTCTGAAGGTAAAATAACCATTAAAACAGGATTTTCAGAGAATAATTCCTTTGTTGAAATCACTGATAATGGGCCCGGAATACCTGATGAAATACTTGCAAAACTTTTTAAAGAAACAATAAGCACAAAACCCACAGGAACAGGTCTCGGATTAATTCTTGTTAAAAGAATACTTCAGGAACACCAGGGGGATATAGAAATAGAAACATCTAAAGATAAGGGAACAACAGTAAGGCTTGTGTTTCCTTTAAGATGGAAAGAGGCTGGCAAATAAAAAAAGGGAAGGCACAAGACCTTCCCTGTAAAAAACATGCCTAAAAAAGCATTAATTTATTAATTTCTCCAGACCCATTCACCTTTAAGCTCAAGTTTTCTGTTTTCTTCAAAGAAAATCACTTCATTTCCGTCAAACTCGCCAAAAGGAACATACCAAAGTTTAATTGCTACATCAAGCTCGTCCGCTGCAAGATCCCTTGATTTTTTTCCTGATTTATCAACTACATCTTTATAGGGAAAAGGTATCTCAAAGGATGCTTTCGTAGTCTTCATAGGCGCAAGGCTTGTTTCTTTGATAAGACCGCTTTTTTCATAGGGTCCTCTTCCCATTTCATCGCCTCTGCCCATTCTGCCGGGATATGGCATATAAATAATCTGATTTTTATAAACTTCTTTTCCGTCTTTTGTTTTTGCTGATACATCCAGTACCAGTCTGTTAGGGGTAGGTCAGCCGTCAGGGATAGTATGACCTGCCTTGTTGTGCATCTCAATATCAACATAACCTATTGGAATAACACCGTCAGTCTTGTTTTTTCTCCAGTACATTGCCCTTGAATGCACATGTACATCCAACGCCATTTTTACCATTTCATCTTTTCTGTATGCCTGCATGTTGTGTCCGAGTTTGGATTTTTTCATGTGGCATTCCTGACAGGTTTCTGTGCCGCCTTCAGGTATGTATGCAAAAAGATAGCTGGCGTAAATTGTTCCGCACTGGCTTGGATGGTCCAGTTCAAAATTTGGTCCCTGACCATGACACTGTCCGCATAGAATTGATTCTTTCATAGCAGGAGCCTTTGCCATTTTTGTAAAACTTGGGTGGTCATGGGACCCTGCCTTTGAGCCATAAATAGTGTCAGGCTGTGGATATCCGTCTGCCCATTTATGAATTATAGCCAAATTGTTATGACAAACTGTGCAGCCAATATTAAGGCTTGATATTTTCTTTTCCAGTTCTGTTCTTTTTGTGTCATTTTCTTCTGCCTGCCATGCCCTGATTGTGGAGACTATCTCCCTTGCCACATCATCTGTCGCATCCTTTAACTGTGGCAAATGACATTTTGCGCATATCATAAGGTGATTAACAGTTAAATCCTTGTCTTCTTTTGCTCCTGAATGAGGGAATAATTTAATGCCTTTATCAACTGCTGTTATAATTGTTGGCGCTGTTCTCGGTGTTCCAAGAATGGATTTTGAATGAAGCGATTGCTCCCATTCCTTATAAACGTCTTCATGACAATCTTTACATGATGTGGAATCATAACGGGCTGCAAGCTCAGCCATTGTCTTAGCTTTTTCTTTTTTCTGGGGTTGCGCCTGGTGGGCTGCAGGGGCTGGGATTGGCGCTGTTGGTGCAACTACTGTTGCAGGATTTTTTGCCTGCTCTTTTGCTGCATCAGCTTTTTTGGTCGCATATACGGGATTTGCAGCCAAAACAAGAACCAATGCCATGAGCATAAACAGGTTTGTTCTCATAGTTCTCTCTCCTTTTTTTATTAAATTTATTAAATAATATCTGTTTGATTTTTATTGAAAAATTCTTAGAACTTATAATGCCTTTATTGTCAATTGTCTGTAAATCAGACGATAAATAGAGACTAAGTCCGTTTTTTTTTATTTTACAGAGATTATTTAATTATTTGCAATACAAATTTATTTTTAAATTTTAATAGATAAAAACAATTATTACAATGTAAAAAAAATTTTATTGACACAATTATAAAAATTCATGTATCTTAAAATAAGGAAAAATTTATGAAAAAAAAATGGCATGAAATTAAAATAACAGTAGAAGATGATTTAATTGATCTTGTTGGCGAATTTCTGACAATTAAATATAACAAAGGTATTCTTCTTGAACCAGAAGGTATTTTAAAGATTTATCTTGATGATATTGAGCTGGAAAACGGTTTGCCTGATCTTATAAAGGAAGAACTGGAAAAAACAGGAATTATTGCAAAAAATATTGAAATTAATGAATTACCCGATACTGACTGGCTTTCAAAATGGAAGGAAAGTTTTAAGCCCATTGAAATCGGTGAAAAAATTATTATTAAGCCTCCCTGGGAAAAATATGACAATAAGGATAAAATTGTCATAAACATTAATCCTGCAATGGCATTTGGCACAGGTCACCATGCCACAACATCTTTTATTATAAAAGAACTTCAGGATATATCAGCAGAAAAAAATCTTTCAACCCTCTCTGTGCTTGATATTGGAACAGGAAGCGCAATCCTTGCCATAACCGCTGCAAAACTTGGGGCAAAACACATAGTTGCAATGGATAATGACCCTGAAATCTATGAAAACGCCAGCGAAAACATTGCCTTAAACAATCTTTCCCATAAAATAGACCTGAAAATTACAGAAATCAATAATATAAAAGACACTTTTGACATTATCCTTGCAAATCTTGACAGGGATACTGTCCTTAAAATCGGCGATACTATCATTGAAAAAACTAAAGATAATGGTGAAATTCTTATCTCAGGAATTTTAATAAGTCAATACGATGAAATAAAAGCTTTTTTTTCAGACAAAAATGTTCAGATAATAAAAATGATGGTTGATGAAAAAGAAAAGGAATGGATAATTATAAGACTGCAAAAAGTCATAAAATAAAATTCAGCCAATTATAAAATGCGCGATTATCATTTTTTTTCAGACCATAAAATCTCAGAAAAAGGGCAAAATGTTGTCATTAACGGCTCTGAAGCCAATCATATTATTAAGGTTAAAAGGGTGCAAAAAGGACAAACCCTGACACTTATTGATAATGAGGGTGGTTTTGCAAAGGCAGTTTTAACTGACTTCAGGAATGAAAAGGCTTTTCTTGAGATTTTGGATATAATCCCCTCTTTTGATGACAGGCAGGAAATAATTCTCATAATATCCCTTTTAAAAGGCGAGGCAATGGACTGGTGTATTCAAAAGGCAACAGAACTTGGAGTAAAGGAAATCTATCCTGTTATCACGGATTTTTCAACTATTAAGTTAGATGCTGAGAAAAATACAAAAAAAATTCAAAGATTTAAAGAAATCTCCATTCAGGCTCTGAAACAGTGCAGATCATTTCGCGCGCCTGATATAAAAGACATATTACCCCTTGAAAATTTCTTAAAAATAATTAAAAATAAAGAAGATTCATGTTCAAAGATATGGCTTTGGGAACAAAAAAAAGAACAGTCAGATATTTTGACGATTTTTAAGAATTTTAAATTTAGTTTGCCTGTATGTCTTTTAATTGGTCCTGAAGGTGGATTTTCTCCAAGAGAAATTAAAATGATACCAGAACACGGCTTTATCCCTGCAACACTCGGAAACAGAATACTAAGGGCAGAAACAGCGGCTTTATCTTCCATTTCAATAATAAGCGGCTTTTTAAACCATGTTGCCTGTAAAAATAATTAATAATTTTATCGGATACAATTATGAAAGGCTTTGATATCACACTTTTTCCCATGTTAAATCTTAATGATCCCATGGGATTTTATTTAAATCTTGAAAAACTCAAAAAAATATTTGAAGAATATCAGGATGACTTAAGCGAGGTTAAAATTTCAGCTCAGAAATATAAAACTGTCATGGATAAGCATGACCCTTTTATCCAGTCATATTCAGCTAAAACCTGTCCTTATTGCGGAACAATATGCTGCGCAAACAGACACGGAGTCCCTGATTTTGGCGACCTTATTATATTTCTTGCGCTTGATTTGCGAGCGCCCCATTATAATCTTGTTCAGGACGAAAGAGCGCCATGTCAGTTTATTGGTGAAAGAGGCTGCAAGGTTGAAAGGATTTTACGTCCTTACAGGTGCACATGGTATTACTGCGACCCAATGCTTGTCCAGATAGAAATAGATAAACCATCGGAATACCGCAGATTTATAAAGGAGGTTGGGGAACTTGCAGAGACACGGGGTGAAACCCTCTATAAATTCTGGGAATTCTGGAAGGCAAAGGGATATGATAAATAAATGGTTATAACTGCCAATCAAATAACCTTAATACGAATTTTTCTACTTCCCGTTCCATATTACCTTATCTACGGGAATGACACCCAAAAATTCATTGCCCTATTTCTTTTTACACTTCTGGGCTTTACTGATTATATTGACGGAGTTCTTGCCAGAAAACATGGAAGCACACCCCTTGGAGCGCTTCTTGACCCCATTGCAGACAAGATATTTCTTGCTTTTACCATGATTCCCATGTTTGAGCTTGGAATCTTGCCAATCTGGATGGTAGGGTCAATTCTTATAAGGGAGTTTGTGGTGACGGAATTAAGAAGGATTTCAACAACACAAAATAAAGAGTTAAAGGTTTCTTTTCTTGCAAAAATTAAGACCACAATGCAGATGGCGGGCATGGGGTTTATTTTTTTCCTGTATATTATGCAGGATAAAACATATCTTTTATATGCATTAATAGCGGGTTTAGTCATTATTTGCTGCATTTTTGCCTACAATCTTATTAAAAATAAAAAAATTCACGAAAAATTAAAATATGCCCTTATTTTGATTGTTTTAAGCCTTGGGATATTATTAATCTTTGACCTGAAACAATCCATATTTATTTACGGCTTTTTAATCACCCTTGTAACTCTGGCTTCAGGCTTTCAGTATGTTTATCATATGCTTGATATTATTAAACAAAAAAATATGGCTGATAAAATAACTCTTGCTTTATCTATCCTCATACCTGTAATTGTCATATCAATAACACCCTATACACCTAAATATCTCATGCCTTTAATAATCCTTATACTTGTCATTGAATTTTCAGCGCAGGCAATTGATATATGGATTAATAAAACCCTGAAAAAAGACATAAGCTGGATTAAGGTAAGTTTTATTATGCCGTTTCTCATAGCAGTTTTTCTGATAAGCTATCTTTTTACTGAAATTAAGTTTGCAATAAAAATATTTATAGTTTCCACCCTAATTCTTGTGAGTATCTACACAGTTATTGATGTATGGTGGCACAGAAAGGCGTTTATTAAATGACAAAGAGCATCCTGTCATTGCGAGGAACGCAGTGACGAAGCAATCTCATATCACAAAAATTATAACAAATTAACAATGCCAGAATAATTACATTTTATCCCTTTATAAAAATTTTTTTTATGTTATTATAATTTTTTAAAATTTAATTAAAGTTACAAATAAGCTAATTATAATGACAAACAAATATGCAGAAGCTGGTGTTGATATTGACAAAGGAAATGAATTTGTTGAAAGAATCAAACCTCTTGTAAGCTCAACATTTAAAAGCGGAGTTATCTCCAATATAGGCGGTTTTGCAGGACTTTATTCCCTTGATAAGGAAAAATACAAAGACCCCGTGCTTGTTTCCTCAACAGACGGCGTTGGCACAAAGCTCAAGATTGCATTTCTCACCAATAAACACGATACAATTGGCATTGACCTTGTGGCAATGTGCGTAAATGATGTTATTGTATGCGGCGCTCAACCCCTTTTTTTCCTTGATTACTTTGCCTCTGGAATTCTTGAAGCTTCTGTTGGTTATGACGTTGTAAAAGGCATCGCAAACGGTTGCAAGGAAAGCGGATGCGCCCTGATAGGCGGCGAAACAGCAGAACTTCCTGGCTTTTATGCAAAAGGTGAATATGATCTTGCTGGCTTTGTGGTTGGAGTTGTTGAAAAAGACAAAATAATTGATGGATCTGAGGTAAGCGTTGGAAATGTGCTTGTAGGTATTGCTTCAAGCGGTTTGCACAGCAACGGCTATTCCCTTGTAAGAAAAGTCCTTCTTGATGATTTGCATGTCAAACTTGATGAATCATCACCAGAGCTTGGGGGAAAAACATTTGGGGAAGTTCTTCTCACCCCCACAAAAATTTATGTAAACACTATCCTTAATCTCATAAAAAAAGTCAAAGTTAACGCATTAATACACATTACAGGCGGTGGTTTTGTTGACAATATCCCAAGACTTCTGCCTAAAAACTGCAAGGCTGTGGTAAAACTGGGTTCATGGGAAGTTCCCCCTATTTTCAGATATATTCAATATCGCGGTCAGATACCCCCAAGGGACATGCTCCGCACCTTTAACTGCGGAATAGGCATGGTTCTTGTTGTTTCTGAAGATAAGGCAAACGAGACAGTTATGCACTTAAAAGCGCTAAAAGAAGAAGCTTATGTTATAGGACATGTTGAAAGAATGCTTGAAAACGACAGTCCTGTGATGTTCAGGACAGCTTAGTTTTTAAATTTTATCAGCCTTATTTAAATTTTATCTTAATTTATCAACTTCTTTCTTCTGTGATTTGTCTGAACCAGGATTTCATGATTATAATAGCGCTCATTTAATCATGCTTAGACATTTCGGCAAGCTTAATGACCGCATGCTTAGCAACCAGAAAATCATAGCTCAGACAACAAGTGAATCGGATGTTTTAATTATCTCTTAAGTGATATAACCTCATTTAACAAATCATCTGTTGTTGTTATTATTCTTGAATTAGCCTGGAAAGCCCTTTGGGTTGTGATGAGCTTAACAAACTCTGTTCCTATATCAACAGTTGACTGCTCCAAAGCATTTGAAGCTATTGATCCCAGACCGTTTGATCTTGCCTGACCAGTTATTGGCGCGCCGGATGAAGTGGTCTCTCTCCACAGGTTTCCACCTTCCTTAAACAGGTCTATATTGCTGTTAAATCTTGCAAGCGCAAGCTGGGCAAGGTTTACAATTCTTCCGTTTGAATAGCTTCCGGATATTATACCCTCTGTGTCAACAGATATATTTTCCAGAAATCCTGCGCCATAACCATCCTGGTCATAAAATAACGTGTTTGACCTGTTTGCATACTGGCTGGAGGTTATTGCTTCAATAATCCACTGATTAAGATGTTGGGATGTGTTTGCAGGATGAGCTCCTAAATTTATCTCTATTGGCTGAGCTGATGGATCATAGCCTGTTTCCTTGTCAATCTGTCCTGTAGGTGGAATAAAATATGGAAGCACCTGAGGAAGGTTATTTTCTCCCCATGTTATAGGAAACCACTCACCCTCTACCGCATATGTGCCGGAAAAGGCCGGAGCGCCTGCCGCGCTTGTTGCAAAATAAACTTTATCTGTAGCGGCATCATAATCTACAATATACATATTAGAAAATGCACCCGAAAGAAATATTGCGGTTGCAGGATCATTGGGGTCTATGGAAAAAAGCAGGTCTCTTCTGATATTCATGTCTGCAACTGAACCGGAAACCCCATTAGCGCCACTGTAGCGGAGAAGACTTCCAAGTTCTCCCTCATATCTTTGAATTTCCTGGCTTGCATTGGTTGATGCCGCGGTTATCACTGTTGCTGATTGTGCGAGCGCTCCTCCTGAAAATCTATATAAGGTTGTGGTGCCAGACAGGGTATTGTAGTTGACTATTGTCCATGGTCCGGTGCCGGCTGTTCCGGCAGCGCCGCTTCTAAGAAAGATTCCGTCTATATAGGTGCTTGAATTGGCAAGGCGCACAAGCTCAAGGTCAGTTTGTCTCAAAGGATTTGATATTGCGCCTGATGCCTTGCCGTTTGTCAGTGTATATAAATTTGCGCCGCTAAACTGTGTGACATACTCACTTTCAAAAACATTTTCTATTTGTCCCTGCGGGGTAAATTGAACAAGACCGCGCATAAGAACGCCTTTATATGGGTCTGTATCAGGAATTCCGCTTTTGTCTTCAATGGGATTCATGGTCACAACATATTCCCACTGTCTCTCAGCATTGGTTGGATCAAAATAAATGGTTATTTCATGGGTATTTCCAAGACTGTCATAAACATTAAGCGTTGTGCTGTACTGATAGTCAATGTTTGACTCAAGATCCCCGTTCTTATCATCCCAGTTGTTAAAGAGATACTTGCTTGAAATAGGGTCTTCCTGCCTGCTGTCAAGGTTTATTGCCGTTAAGATATTTGTTGTGGCAACAGGAGCTGAAGTGTTTGAAATCTGAATATCTCCTATTGCGCCTACTATTTCACCAGTTGTTTCGCCTGGTTTTGTCTCCATTTCCCAGCCCTGCACCCTGTAAGACGCTGAATTTACCATGTATCCGTACTGGTCAACATGAAATTGTCCCGCCCTTGTGAAAAACTGGCTGTTTTCTTTACTTGGGTTGCTTACAATAAAAAAACCGTTTCCTGCGATGGCAAGGTCAGTGGGAGAATTTGTGCTCTCAAAAGAACCCTGCTGAAAAACAGAAACGACATCATTCATTGAAGAGCCTCTTCCCACCTGGGAGCCTGCTCTTGCAGAATTTATATATTGGGACATAATATCCTGAAAGGTAAAGGTTCCTGCCTTAAAACCCATTGTATTTGTATTGGCTATATTATCGCCAATAACCTGCATTGCGTTGCCGTTATTGACAAGTCCTGCAACTCCTGAATAAAGTGATGTGCTAAGACCCATTTTTGTACCTCCTTAGGTAGAAATAAATATTTTACGCTTTAAATTAGTTACCTATTTTCCAAACATCTTCTAAAGCAATTTCTGTTCCATCTTTGAGTGTAAGTTTTGTGGCGCCATTATCATATGTCACACCATTCACAGCGCCTGTTGTCCAGTTTTTCACCTCGACGGAATTGCCTTCTTTGTCGGCTGCCTGAACAATCACCTTGTAATTTCCATCAGCAACCTTCTGACCATTTTTATCTGTTCCATCCCAACCAAGAGGAGTTTTTCCAGTCTGCATAGCTCCTGTTGAGACTTCGTTTACTAGTGTGCCTTTTTCATTATAAATAGAAACTTTTAGTGAAGTTGCATCTTTCATAAGCTCTATTTCAAAAGGTTTAACTTCCCCATCCTGCACCATTGCATTATTGCCCGGATACATGACATTTTGACCAATATACTGAACTGCCTGGGCTTTAGACTGATCCTGAGTTGCTTTTAACATATTTTCTATCGCCTGATTGTTTTTATACATAAGATCAACCTGATTGAGCTGTGCCATCTGGGTTGCCATTTGTCCTGTATCCATCGGCTGCATTGGATCCTGATACTGGAGTTCTTTTAAAAAAAGCCCCATAAAATCTTGCTGACTTAAAGAGCTCCTGTCCTTTGAGTCTGTATAAAGACTTTGATCAATGCCATTGGAACTTGTAGTTTGTGAAGTTGCAGATATGGAAGACATATTAAGCTCCTTATATAATAATATTAATTGAATTCGGATTTAATTGTGAAATTGGTTTTACTTCCTGGTTTTCAGTCATTATAGAATCAACTGATTTTGGTGTATTTTTTCCTTGATTCTGATTATTCCCGTTATTTTGTTCGTTTTGGGTAAAATTATTAAAAAATAGTCCTGCTTCTCCATTCCCTTCTGATTGTTTCACCGCCATCTGGGTGATATTATAACCTTTTCCCTCAAGGCTAACCTTCAGGGCTTCTATGCTTTTTTCAACTATTTCCTTTATCTCAGGATGTTCAACATTAAAGGTAGCAGATATTTCGTTATTTTTTGTGATAGTTATATCAACTTTAACCTTTCCAAGCTCAGGGGGATTAAGATAGATGGTTGTTTTTTTATGACCTGGTATGAGATTGGCAAGATATTTATCCCTGATAAAGTCAAAAAAAGTATCTTTTGTGAGTTGTTTATTTTCTTTGGTTTCGGTTTGGTCATTAGTTTGGGGTATGTCAGTTACGCCGGAAGTCACACTGCTGTCATTCATAAAAAAATTATTTATAAAAATATTGTCCTGGGAGTTGTTATTTGATTCATCAATATTTTTTAGATTTTCAAATAAATTGCTAAAATTTTGAAGATCAGTGTTGTTATTTAACTGGATAAAGAAATTATTTTTAAACATGCTGTTCTTCGTAGAATTAGAACCTTTATTTAAATTATCAAATAATGTGGTAATTTCATCTTGTAAGGCTGTAAAAAGAGATTCCTGATTGGTATTTGCAGTGTTAGCGCTGTTATTTTGGCTATTTTCTAAATTAAATGGGGTATTACTATTAAAAGTCCATTGTAAATTATAGTTTCCTGATAAATTGTTGTTAGTGACAAAACTTTCATTTCCAAGAAAGCCCGATAAAAAACCTGATTTGTCAGTGGCGCTGGCAGCAAAAAAGATATCATTTATTTTATTGGGGTATATTTTATCAAGATTAAGCTGGTCGCCTGTTAAAGTATTTATATTAAAATAGTCAAATATTGAGTTTTTGTTTGTTAGGTTTTTGGGGATATCATATCCCATTTCTTTTAAGGTATTAAAGGTTAATTCATTATTGGCTAATTTTTCCTTTAATTCTGAAAGGTTATTATTAAGCAAATTTATATCAACTGAGCCGGTGTTTTCATCTGTTGAGCGGCTGATTATGTCTTTTATAAGATTAAGAAAAACTTGAGGATTATTTTGGCTATTTAAGATATTATCAGGATTATAAACATTTTGGGTAATTGTCTGCATAGAAAGGGAATAATCCAATGAAACTATATTATTGCTATTTAACAAATCAAAATTTGTTGTGGCATTCTGATTATTGGAAAGATTATCCATAACAGCAAACACAGTTTGAATTAAATCCATAATGCTTTTATTTAAGATATTCGCATCCTCTGTGGTTAATGAGGTGAGAGCCTGGTCTGTGTTGGTGTTTGACAAGGGCGAACCATTAAAATCTGTTAAAGAAGCAGCATTAAACAAATTGGAACTTGTGGTCGCAGGGTCAAACATTAATAATAAATTATTTAATTTCTGAGATAAATCAAAATAATTGCTATCATAAGAGATGTTCAAAGCCTCACTGTTAAGATTATTGAATTGAGAGGTTTCTTCAGAACTTACAGAGTACGTCATTGCGTAAAAGAAATGGAACTCCTGATACACATTGGTTGAATTAAAATTTTCCAAATCTTCTGAAAGGAGGTTTTGGGGAAAAATATCCCCAAATATATTTAAATCATTGGCATTTAAAGCATTATTGTTTGTATTAAATGAGGCTGGCTGTAAAAAATTGTTAATCCATGAAAAATTATTTAATAAATTTTGATTTGAAGCAAAATTTGCAAATTCAGAGTTATTAAGATTATTATTAA
>DYOW01000001.1:0-32048 GCA_020720325.1 Desulfobulbus propionicus | reverse complement strand
AAATTTTGATTTGAAGCAAAATTTGCAAATTCAGAGTTATTAAGATTATTATTAATAAAATTATTGTTGACAGTTTCAATTACACTGTAGAACTCAAAATAAAAAATTTCTATTTCAACATAGACATTCTGGGAATTTTCATCCTGTTGGGAAAAATTTTCAGCGGTATTTTTTTCCTGCTGGTCAATAGTTGCAGCGCTTGTGTTTTCAGTGACATTATTCGCTGTTTTTGACTCCTGCGTTGAAATATTTTTTTCTGTTTCCTTTGTTACGGCATTGTCATTTTCAGTGATATTTTTATCATTTGTCTCATTGGCGCTTGTTTTATTTGCCTGTGTCTTATTTGTATTGCCGGAATTTTTGGTATTTTTTTTGTTTATGGCAGAATTGTTTGAATTTTCATGTTTTTTTGATGTGTTATTTTCAGTGTTTTTTTTCTGTAAGGATGTCTTTGGGGCGCTATTATCATTATTTTTTGCGGAAAAAATCTCATGAAATGATTTTGAATTTTTTTCATCTTTTATTAAACTGTCATTATTATTAGGTTTAACCTGAAAATTTAATTCATTTGGAGTTTCTGTTACAATGGGTAAAAAATCATTCATGATTATTCTCCGGCTTTTTTTAATACTTATTAAGCAACAGACATGCCAAAAAAAATATTGACATGTTATTTTTAACTTGATGATAAAATTAAATTAATGTGTTAAATTAAATTTTTTATGAAACTGGGACGTGGCTCAGTCTGGTAGAGCACAGCGTTCGGGACGCTGGGGCCGGAGGTTCAAATCCTCTCGTCCCGAAATTTTAAGATAAATGAGGTTAAAACATGGAAAAGATAACAAGGGCGATTTTAAGTGTCACGGATAAAACAGGGATAGCTGAATTTGCTGGTGAGTTATCAAAAATGAATGTAGAGATAATATCAACAGGCGGAACTGCAAAGACAATCCGCGAATCCGGCATAACCGTAAAGGATATAAGCGAGGTCACAGGCTTTCCTGAGATGATGGACGGCAGGGTTAAAACCCTACATCCCAAGGTTCACGGTGGTCTTCTTGCCCTGAGAGATAATCCTAAACACGCGCAGGATATGCAAAATCATGGAATCGAACCTATTTCCCTTGTTGCGGTAAATCTTTATGCCTTTGAAAAAACCATTGCAAAACAGGGTGTGACCATAGAAGAAGCAATTGAAAATATTGATATTGGTGGGCCTTCAATGTTAAGATCCGCTGCCAAAAATTATAAATTTGTCACTGTTGTTGTTGATCCCGCTGATTATCCCCTCGTAATATCACAGATGAAAGAAAATAACGGGGTCACAACATTAAATTTCAGGTTTGAGATGGCCAAAAAGGTTTTCAGGCTTACATTCCAATATGATATGGCAATATCAAAATATCTTGATAATATAACTTTATAGTTTTATCTTATTTATTATTTTTATTATGCTTTGTCTTAGTTTATCAGAAAAAAGTCCTCTTGAACTTTATAAAAAAATTAATGAATTTAATGATATAGCCGATTTGTTTGAAATAAGGCTTGATTATCTGGAAGAGACTGACATAAAAGAATTAAAAAAATTAAAAAAAATCACCTCCAAACCTTTTATTTTTACCAACAGGAAAAAAGAGGAGGGAGGCAGGTTTAAGGGAACAGAAGCCCAAAGAACTGATATACTTCTTAAGGCGCTGGATGTTTCACCAGAATATATTGATATTGAATTGGACACAACGGAAGATTTAAGGGATAATATCATAAAAATTGCAAAAAATAAAGGGATTAAGGTCATAGTTTCCTTTCATGACTTTGAAAAGACACCTTCCTTTACAGACCTTGAAGAAAAATTAATAAAAATAAATTTTTCCCAATGTGACCTTGCCAAAATAGTTGCAACCCCTAAAACAAAAGATGATGTTAAATTATTACTGAATCTCTATTGTTTGACGGAAAAAAATAAAATAAATCTTATAGCTTTTTCTATGGGAGAGATGGGAAAAATCAGCCGTGTCGCCTGCCTTGCGCTTGGGGCTCCTTTTACTTATACAGCCCCTTCCGGAAGCAGAAAGACTGCGCCCGGTCAGATCCCAATAAAAAAAATGAAAAAAATAATAGATATTGTGGAGGCATAATGAAGATCACTAAAGAAGAAATTGCAAGAAGAGTTCTAAACGCACATTCCCTAACGCTTCAAAATTCACTTAACTATGTGGATTTACTTCTTGAAATTATGAAAAAAAACTTTGAAAAGGGAGAAGATCTGCTTATAAGCGGATTTGGCAAGTTCAAGGTTAAAAGTAAAAAGGAAAGAAGGGGCAGAAACCCACAGACAGGAGAGACAATCATACTTGATCCCAGAAATGTGATAACCTTTTCACCTTCCCATATTTTAAGAAAAGAAATGAATAAGGAAGAAAAAAAGGAAAAAAAAACAAGGTCAAAGAAGGCTAAATAATGTGCGGCATAGTTGGTTATATTGGAAATAAGCCTGTTATTCCTATCCTTCTTGACGGTCTGACAAGGCTTGAATACAGGGGATATGACTCTGCGGGAATTGCCTGGCTAGATAATGATAAAATTAACCGTGTCAAGGCAGAAGGTAAAATACAGAATCTTTATGCGCGGCTTCCTGAGCTATCAGGTTTGGTTTCCCATCTGGGAATCGGTCATACCAGATGGGCGACACACGGAGAGCCGGATGAAAAAAATGCCCACCCGCATTCTGACTGCAGTAATGATCTTGTCCTTGTTCATAATGGCATAATAGAAAATTACAGAACCTTAAAAAATATGCTCTTAAGTAAGGGACATATTTTTCGTTCTGACACTGATACAGAGGTTATCGCCCATCTGATTGAAGAAAATCTTAAAACCATTCCTGATTTTTTTTCAGCAATGAAAGAATCTCTGAATACATTACATGGTTCATTTGCCCTGACAGCAATCCATAGAAAATATCCCGATATTGTCCTTGCGGCAAGGAAACAAAGTCCCCTTGTTCTTGGTCTTGGAGAAGGTGAAAACTTTGTGGCGTCTGATGTGCCGGCTGTGCTTCCCTACACAAAAAATGTTATTTTTCTGGACGACAATGAAATAGCAGTGATAAAATCAGATTCTGTTAGGATATTTTCTTTAAATCAAAACGAAGAAGTAATCAAAAAAACAAATGTTATCACATGGTCAAGCTCTATGGCGGAAAAGGGCGGTTATAAGCATTTTATGCTAAAGGAAATTTACGAACAGCCCTCTTCCATCCTTAACACCATAAGGGGAAGGATAACAGCAGACCCTCCTCAGATTGACCTTTATGAGCTTTCAGACTTTAAGGACATAATAAAAAAAATATCAAGGATTGTGTTTATTGCATGCGGGACATCCCTTAATGCCGGGCTTGTTGCAAAATACTGGCTTGGTCGTATTGCAGGCATCCCTGTGGATGTGGAAATGGCCTCTGAATTTAAGTATTCTCCTTTTCTTGGAAACAGTGAAACCCTGTACATACCTATTTCACAATCCGGTGAAACCGCGGACACCCTTTCTGCCCTAAGATTAATAAAGGAAAACAACGGCAATACCATCTCAATATGTAATGTCCTTGGAAGCACCATAACAAGGGAATCAGGCGCGACCTTATATACCCACGCAGGGCCTGAGATTGGCGTTGCAGCCACAAAGACATTTACAGCGCAGCTTACAGCGCTTTATCTTTTTTCTCTTTATACGGGGATGTTAAAAAAACATCTGGATAATGAGACACTTAATAAAAAAATCATTAATCTTATGAGAATATCCCCTCTTATTAATGCTAAAATGCCTGAAATTCACGAACAGTGCATTAATATTGCTGATAAATTATATCATTACAGAAATTTTTTATATCTCGGAAGAAATATCTGTTATCCCCTTGCCCTTGAAGGCGCATTAAAATTAAAGGAAATCTCCTACATACATGCCGAAGGTTATGCTGCGGGTGAGATGAAGCATGGCCCTATTGCCCTTATTGACAAGGATATGCCTGTTGTTATGCTTTGTCCCCCGGATAGTGTTTATGAGAAGATGTTAAGCAATCTCGAAGAGGTCCGTTCAAGAAAAGGGGTGATACTTGCAATAACTCAGGACAGAACCGATATGCCTCTTGCGACATATAAAATATCCCTGCCCGAAGTTGATGACCCTGACCTTATACCTTTTCTTTATACAATACCCCTTCAACTGCTTGCATATGAGATAGCCCAAATAAGGGGTTGTGATGTGGATCAGCCCAGAAATCTTGCAAAAAGCGTTACAGTTGAATAATTAAACACAAAAATTTTTAAAGAAATGCCAGATGTTAAGCGCTGGGATAATGATATTGCCCTTAAATTAAGCAGAATAAAAAAATATCCCCATTTTGCAAGACTCGTCATAAAGGAGATGCGCAGGCAGGTTGTCGGTTTTATTATTGAAAGACATCAATAAATATTATGGATTTGTGCAGACCTTATTTGATTCATCTAATTATACCTGAATTTCAGGAAAAATTTCATGTAATGACTATAAAAAAGAAATAAATCATGTAAAAATATACGGAATTTATCGTCTTGATAAAGATATTATTTGATTTTTTTTTATTTTGGATTAAGTTTTAATCGATAATTTTTTTAAATTTGCAGTTAAGTTTTATGAATATAGATAATAAATTAAAAAAAGTATTTCGTATAGTTATGATTTTTTTTATAACCTATTTTTCGGTTTCCTTATTGGTATATTTTTTTGGGGAAAGGCTGATATTTTTTCCTCCTAACCCCCCATCTTATTCAGACAATGAGACAATACTACAGATAGATATTCCAAAAGGACAAAAGATAACAGCAACTTATTATAAAAATCCTAAATCAGAATATACTATTATTTACTGTCACGGAAATGCGGAGGATATTGGTGTTTTTACCTTTTATGTGCTTAATAAATTATACAAATTGAATTTTTCTTTTTTTTCCTTTGATTACACTGGATACGGAATAATAAGCGGCAAGCCTTCTGAAAAAAATACATATCAGGATGCCCAGGCAGCTTATGAATATGTGGTCAAACAATTAAATATTCCCCCTGAAAAGATTATTATTTACGGACATTCTCTTGGAGCTGCAGTTGCCATTGACCTTGCAACTCAAAAAGAAGTTGCTGGGGTTATTCTTGAGGCTCCTTTTATCTCGGCATTCAGGGTAATCACCCAGTTTCCTCTTTTTCCCTTTGACAGATACAGAAATATCTCAAAAATAAGCAAAATAAATTGTCCTGTCCTTGTCCTTCATGGAAAAAAAGATGATGTTGTCCCATTCTGGCATGGTCAAAAAATTTTTGAAAAGGCAAACGATCCAAAGCTTTTCCTTTGGGTGGATGATGCTGATCATATTAATCTGGCATCTGCTGCGGGAAAAAAATATGATAATATCATTAATGAATTTGTATCCCTGCTAAATTCCAGTAAAAAATAATTGTATCTTTATTAAGTAAGCGCATTTAGTATTTAAGCATTTTTGATAAAATCCAATTTCACGTATTAAGCTCAGGGGAAAGAGAGCTTCCCAAAACCGGTTTAGGCGCAATTAGGACAGATGATGAAGATGATCTTGTTGCCGGCATTGCAACATTTAGCGGCTGTGATATAGTTAATCTTGGTGGAAAATATAATGATGAAAATAGAAATCTTGTTATACTTGCGCTTGGAAGCAGGTTTAAGGTCACGAAATGGCTTGATCTTGGGGCTGTTTATGAATTCCCTTTAACAGAAGAGGAAGAATCCCTTTTAGAAAGCCGTTTTATGGTTGATGCAATAATATCATTTAAGTTTTAATTTATCTTTTTTTTATGTTTATAAGTATTTTCCCCCTCTGACATATTTGTAGGATGGGGATTTTTTTTGAGAAAATAAAAAAATAAAATTATTGAAGGGGTTAATGTGGATAGAAATAAACTGCTTGTAATTGGCTCAAATGCTGAAATCACCAATCTTCCGGTAAAGGAAGTAAGCCTGTTATCCCAGGGAAGCCTTCCTGCATACGGTTATGATCCTGGCGATTTTATAGAACTTCTTGCGGGAAAAGTCACAGTAGAGGAGGGAAGGCTTGATCAGGGACTCACATGGCTTTCTTTATTTCTTACCTCAGCCGGAATCTGTCCCAAAATCAACACAATTACTTACGGCGAGAAAAAACAACTTTATCAGATATTTAAAAAACGGGACGGCAATCCTTCGGAAAATACACACGGATGGTTTATGATGCACCAGATACTCCCGCCTGGAGGAAGGGATTTAAAACCCCATCATCTTGAAATTACCGAGGAAAATAGGGAAATATATCAGGATAACTCAGGAATAATCATAATAGATGACAGCGGACATCCACCTCTGATTCAAAAGGAACTGGCAGAGCTTAATTCTGACGCATGGGTATTAAGTCTTGGGCTTAGCGTTGCTCACTGGGACAAATGGGCAAAGGAATTTGGCGACAGGTTTGTTCTTTTCTGCAGGCTTTCAGACCTTGAAATTACAAGAATGGAGGTTGACAGCGCGGTATTGTGGGAAACAATAGTAGCGATGACAATAAGGGCTTTAAAAACCCCTGAGGTAGCTCTCTGGGATGAAAGCAAAAAAAAATTTTCATGTCATATTATAGTTGAAATGTTTCCGGGAGGCATGCTTTATATTGGACCTGAGGCAATTCTTTTTCGCCATAAAGAAGGCGCTCTGCCTCACAAAGGTTCTTCAAGGAAAAAAGGGTCTGTTCCGTGTTATGATACCCTCATTGTTGCCATGCTTGCGATAGACTGTCTCAGAACCAGCGGAGTTCCTCTTAATACAAGCTATTTTTTTGATCTTTCAAAAAGGGCGCTTCTTAACTGGCAGTTGTTGTTTCAAAAAGGCTATTTTTTTACAGACGGACTTGAATTTCCCAATCTGGATTTTTCATCCACCTATCCCACAGGCACTCCCTGTTCTTTTCTTCCTTCTCAGGACGACCCGTGTTTCTTTTCGCTTCCGACAATTGGCGGAGAATTTGATAAAATTATTGAGATTATATCTTCACAAAAGTGGGGAGAGGAAAGAAAACAGGCAATAAGAGATGTTTTTAATGCTAACGCCTCAATTAGTAATTGCTTATTACCTTCTAATATTTATTCAGAGAAAAAAATAAACTACATGGGGGTTATATTATCAGTATTAAAATATCTCAAAGAAGAGGTGAATAAAAAAGAAGGTTTTAAGTATTTGAGATTATTTCAGGTGGGCGCTTTAAGGACAACTGATTCTGTGGAGATTGAGCCTGTTGTCACACTTCAGGGGGTAATGGACAGTTATGTATCAAAAGAGACTTATAAAAGACCACTTTGTATTGGTGTTTTCGGACCTCCGGGTTCTGGAAAATCCTTTGCAGTGGAACAGGTTGCCTCAGTTATCTCAAAAAAGTATGATAATAATCCTTTTGAAATATTCCAGTTTAATCTTACCCAGTTTGCAGGGCCGGAAGAGATAAATTCTGCTATTGACCTTGTAAGGGCATCTGTTGCAAAGGGCAAGATACCAATAACCTTCTGGGATGAGTTTGACTGCCGTTATGACGGTTATGAATTTGGATATCTGAGATATTTCCTGCCTTCCATGCAGGATGGCGTAACTTACATTCATGGTATTCCAAGACACATTGGAAGGGCTATATTTGTATTTGCAGGAGGGGTTAAGTCTTCATGGGAAGATATGCTTGCGCTTTTGGAACAGCCTGATTTGGATGCGTCTAATTTTATAAAAACATTAAAAGTGCCTGATTTTATGAGCAGATTAAGGGTTGTTCTTGATATCGAGGGAATTTCAATCCCTGAAAGCCTTCTGAGGGATTCAGCCACAACGGAAGATCTGGAAGAATTAAGGAGAATTCTGTTAAAGAGGGCGTTTATAATCGCGCATCAGATGAACACTCACTGGAAAAAGGCTGCAAGAAAGACATCCGGCTTATTGTTAAGGCTTCTTATAGCAGAATATAAATTTGGCGCAAGGTCAATAGAGGCGGTTATTGAGGCAAGCCATGCAGCGGATAGGGTGGTTTACGGTCTTCCTGAACTAATTCCCCTTCCTGCAGCAAGGATTCATGCGGAATGGAGGGTTGACCTTGAAAAGAGACTTGATCAAATAAGAAAGGATATAGGATTACGGGGGGTATGGTAAAGAGAATTTTCGGATTTAAGTCTTAAGCAGCTTTGTATTGCTTGCATTACATAGATTTATAATATAATTATTTAAAATAACATTGACTTATTATTAATTTTTTATATAATTTATAATTTAAAAATAAAATTTATTATTATAAGTTTAACGTTTTAACTACTTTCGGGGCTGTAGCTCATTTGGGAGAGCGCTTGAATGGCATTCAAGAGGTAGTCAGTTCGATCCTGATCAGCTCCACCATTTTTTTAACGGAAAATATAAAATTTTACGGGGATGGTTTTTAAAAGGATTATCTCTGTAACCTCTCCCCTCTTTGGATTTTGGCCTTCTCTGAAGAGGGGATGTTTTTTTATCATATAAAAAATGAAAAACATCAAAGACGAAGAAAAAGACAGGGAAATAAGATATAAAAACACCGAGCTTGCCATGAGGACAAGCAAAGAGATTATTATAAAATTTATTGAGATGGGACAGGTTACGCCTGTGAATTTTGATCCGATATTTGAGCGAATTTATAAAAAAATATCAGATTTAACGGATAACAATCTTTAATCCTTGCAAAATTTTTCTAAAAAATTAACCATATCCATTGTCCTTTTCAATCAGGACTTATTAATCTTTGAAAATCTTCTTAAATCACTGAATACCTCTGTAAAAAACGCAAAAAGCTCAGGCCTTCTTCTGGAAAAATTATTTATAATAGATAATTCTGATAATATACAGGGATTAAATGATAATATTATTGATTTAATCGTAAAAAATTGGGACACTCCCTTTGAATTTATAAAAAACAGTTCCAATAAAGGCTTTGGCATGGCGCATAACATTATCTTAAATAAAATTACTAAGGGGAATTTTTCTGAATCCGATATGCACCTTGTCTTAAATCCCGATGTGATATTAGACCCTGATTGTATTAAAAACGCATTTTTATTCATGCAAAACAACCCTGATGTTGGTATGATCACACCCAGGTCATGCCGGAAAAATAATTGTCAGGAATATTTATGCAAGCGTTATCCTTCAGCGTTTGACCTTTTTCTAAGGGGATTTGCCCCGGAGTTTATTAAAAACAAATTCAGGGAAAGGCTTGACAGATATGAGATGAAACAAGAGACACATGAGAATTTAACAAAAGAAATCCCTATTGCAAGCGGTTGTTTTATGTTTTTAAGAAATGCAGCCATTAAGGATACAGGACTGTTTGACAGGGCTTTTTTTCTCTATTTTGAGGATTTTGATTATTCCCTGAGATTATTAAAAAAATGGAAGATTTGTTATAATCCTGATGTAAAAATAATTCATTATGGCGGTAATGCGTCAAAAAAAGGCATAAGGCATATTTTCTATTTTATCCGTTCAGGAATAGCATTTTATAACAAACACGGCTGGAATTTTTTATGAAATGTCTCGTTAGCGGGGCAAATGGTTTTATTGGCCATCGTTTTGTTGAAATCTTACTTGAAAAAGGGATAAAACCCCTGTTACTCCTAAGAAATGAATCTTATTTTGAGGGACAAAATAAAATTATCTGCGACTTATCCTTTGATGAAATTAATCCGAAAAATTTAAAAGACATTGACACTGTATTTCATCTTGCGTCCTGTCAGAATACCCGAAATATTTCAATGATGCGCAGGGTTAATGTGGAAGGCACAAAACGTCTGATTAAGGCATGTAAGGAAGCAGAGGTAAAGAATTTTATTTTTTTTAGTTCTGTAAAGGCAATGGGAGAAATAACAGAACAGGAAACTGACGAAGGTCTTTTACCGGAACCTGAATCAGAATATGGCAGGCAAAAATTGCTTGCCGAAGAAGTTGTATTAAAAAGCAATTTATTAAATCCGGTTATAGTAAGACTTCCTCCTGTTTACGGGAAGGGATGCAAGGGCGGGATTATTAATCTTTTTAAGTTTATAAAAAAATCTCCTTTTATTCATTGTTTTTCAGGCGCTAACAAAAGATCAATGGTATATGTGGATGATGTGGTTTATTTTGCAATGAAGGCTGCAAATTCTCAAAACACAGCCGGAGAATGCTTTATCTTAACGGATGGAATAGTTTATTCCACAAAAGATATGCTTAAGGCAATGTTAGATGCCGCCTGCGTGGAAAATAAAAAGATAATGGTTAAAAATTTTATGCTTGATTATTTTATGAAAAAATTTTTAAGAATTTTCTGGCATTACGGTTACAATTCCCTGTATGAATCTGCATATTACAGCAATAAAAAGGCAAAAAATATGTTGGATTTTCAGCCTTCATCCACTTTTTTTCAGGCGGCTCACGAGATTTGCGGGGATATCTGAAAATTATGATTTTTGCTATTATTTCTTATCCACTTATATCCTTCATGACAACATTTTTTTTAATCAGATATTTTATATCCCAAAATTCCTTTATTAGAATCCTTGATAATCCAAATAACAGGTCTTTGCACACCAAACCAATCCCCAGAACCGGAGGGATTGCAATTTATTCAGGGGTATTATTGCCGTTAATTTATTGTTTCAGTAGTTTTGTAAGAGAGTCCAATGTGTTATATCCATTGCTGGGTTTTATAATCATGGTGATTGTTTCTTTAATGGATGACATAAAGGGAGTAAGTCCGTTAATAAGACTTACAATGCATTTTTTGGGTTCAGGGATATTTCTTGTTAATTATATTTCTTTTTTTTCAGTATTATCTTTGTTGCAGCTATTTATTATAATATTTTTTGTTGTGTGGTTTATAAACCTTTATAATTTTATGGATGGTCTTGATGGTCTTTGCGGGAGCATGAGCCTTAGCGGTTTTCTGGTTTTTGGCATTATTTTTTTTCAGCATGAAATTTTCGACTTATCGCTTTTTTGTTTTATTTTTGCAGGAGCTCTTATTGCCTTACTTGCATTTAATTTTCCACCGGCAAAGATATTTATGGGAGATGCCGGGGCTATAGGCATTGGCTACTTATTTGCTGTGTTATCGGTTTATTGTGTTTGCAAGGGGATTTTTACACTTTTAATACCTGTTATAATTTTTTTACCGTTTATTTACGATGCAAGCTTAACGCTTATAAAAAGGATTTTAAGGGGAGAAAAACCATGGCAGGCGCACAGGGAACATTTTTATCAAAGGCTTGCCACATCTGATATAGGTAAATTAAAGACTTTATATCTTGAAATAGTCATAATATTTTGTTGTGGAAGCGCTGTGCTTTATCTATTAAAAAACAGCGTTATAACACAATTTTTTTCTTTATTTTTTTTAATTATTGTATTAATAATAATTGAGAAATTTTTTATAAAATCAGGACATATAAAAAAATAATTTCGGGCAAAACCTGGGAGGGTTTGGTGAAAAATATTTCGAGACAGTTTAAACATTATTTAGCCACGCACAGATGGCTGTGGGTCAGATTTGTGACATATTTTTATGATTTTTTTGTGGTTGTTGCGTCATGGTTCCTTGCCAATCTCTTCAGATTTAATTTTGAGATTTTTTCCAGTGGCTTTATGAGTTCCCTTGATATTTTGCCCCTTGTGATTTTTCTTCAACTGGGCGCCCTTGCCCTTTTCAGACTTGACAGGATAATTGTGCAGTTTATATCCCTTCATGATGTTGTAAGGATACTTCAGTCCTCTTTATCCGCGACACTTACAATATACCTTCTAACCATAATGCTTGAGCAGATACAGGATATTCCCTTTACAACATTTCTTCTTGATTCTATCTTTATGGTTGTTTTTCTCGGAGGAGGAAGGCTTGTTTACCTTCTTTTCAGGGAGGGAGTTAAACCAAAGGGTGAAGGCCTCAGAACCTTAATTATAGGAGCCGGAAGGGCAGGGGAGATACTTGCAAGGGAACTTTTGAGGGAAGGTCAGAGAACATACTTTCCAGTGGGTTTTCTTGATGATGACAGGGATAAGCAGGGAAAAGAGATACTTGGCATAAGGGTATTAGGCAGATGCCGCATTCTTGATATGATTATAAAAAGGCTTGATATTGAAATGGTATTAATTGCAAATCCAGGCTTAAAATCCCAGACAATACAAAGAATAACAGAAAGATGCAGGGATATCGGGGTGCAATACAGAATTCTGCCATCAGCGCATGAACTTATATCAGGTCAGGCAGTTCTTTCTTCCATCCGTGAGGTTACCATGGAGGATATTTTAGGCCGCAACCCCATTGAGCTTGAATGGAGAAGGATAAATGAAACAATTAAAAATAAATCAATCTTTGTGACTGGCGCGGGAGGATCAATCGGAGGGGAACTTTGCAGGCAGATTGCCAAAAGAGAACCTGATAAAATTATCCTTTTTGAACAGAGCGAATACGCCCTCTATCACATAGAGCTTGAACTTAAAAATAAATTTCCGGAAATATGCATTGCCTCATATCTTGGAGATGTTAAAGACAGGGACTATGTGGAATCAATCCTTAAAAAAGAAAAACCCTATATAATATTTCATGCGGCAGCCTATAAACATGTCCCAATTGTTGAAATGAATCCCCGTGAAGGAATACTTACCAATATATTTGGCACAAAGGTTATGGCAGAGGCTGCATCTGCCTGTAATGTTCCAAAGTTTGTATTTATATCATCTGACAAGGCAGTATTTCCTACAAATATAATGGGCGCTACAAAAAGAATTGCAGAGCTGTTATGTATTTCATTAAACGATGTTTCTGAAAATACCTCCTATATTATCACCCGCTTTGGAAATGTCCTTGAATCATCTGGTTCTGTTGTTCCTTTATTTAAGAAACAGGTTGCCGAGGGCGGCCCGGTTACTGTCACACATCCTGAAATAGAACGTTTTTTTATGACCAATTCAGAGGCATGTCAGCTTGTGCTTCAGGCTGCGTCTGTGGGTAAAGGCGGCGAGATATTTGTGCTTGATATGGGAGAGCCTGTTAGAATTATTGACCTTGCCGAACAGATAATAAAGCTTGCGGGTTATGTGCCAAATAAAGATATTGAAATCAAATTTACTGGTCTTAGACCTGGTGAAAAACTTTATGAAGAACTTTTCTATCCTGAAGAAAGCCCTGCCCCCACACCTTATTCAAAACTGTTGCTTGCCAGGGGAAAAAGCGTTGACTGGATATGGCTTCAGGCACAGTTAAAGAGATTAAAATCCGCAAAAGAAGAAATGGAAATAAAAAGCGGCATCCGTTCAATTGTATCCGAGTATCATTACCAGATTGATGAAAAGGACAAGAAAGAAGATATTTCTGCAATTAACAGGGTTAAGGCCTTTGAAAAGGTTTAATTTTAAGAAATTATTATTTATTTAGACCTTATTTGTTTTTTTTCACTTACAACCACATATTATTTAAAAAAATAGTTGACTTTGCACAAAAAATCCTTTAGCCTATTTTATTTAATTATTTTAAATAAATAAATTTAGCGGAGGAAATAAAATGCAACTTGATCCAACAAAACTCAAAGACTGGCAGATAGCAGAAGCAGCTGAAGAAAACATGAAAACAGTTTATCAGCTTGGCGAAGAAATGGGGCTTGATAAAGAGGAATTGCTTCCTTACGGACATTATGTCGCTAAGATTGATTATGCAAAGGCGCTTGAAAGGCTTAAAGACAGACCTGAGGGAAAATATATTGACGTGACTGCCATAACACCCACTCCTCTAGGAGAAGGAAAAAGCACAAGTTCTGTTGGACTTATCCAGGGATTCGGCAAAAAGGGAAAAAGCGTTATTGGCGCTTTAAGACAGCCTTCAGGCGGTCCAACCTTTAATATCAAAGGCAGCGCCGCAGGCGGCGGACTTGCCCAGGTTATTCCTTTAAGCAAATTTTCCCTTGGATTAACCGGTGATATTAATGCCATAATGAATGCCCATAATCTTGGCATGGTTGCGCTTACCTCAAGGATGCAGCATGAAAATAATTATACAGACGAAGAACTTGCCCAGAGAGGATTAAAAAGGCTTAATATTCATCCCAAAATGGTGGAATTCAGATGGATTATTGATTTTTGTGCCCAGTCATTAAGAAATATCACCATTGGTCACGGCGGCAAGATGGACGGATGTCTTATGGACAGCGGCTTTAACATTGCAGTTAGCTCTGAAATAATGGCAATACTTGCAATAGCAACTGACCTTAAAGATTTAAGGGAAAGAATCGGCAAGATTGTTGTTGCGTATGACAGAAGCGGAAAGCCAATCACCACAGAAGACCTTGATGTTGCCGGCGCAATGACCGCATGGATGGTGGAGGCAATTAATCCTAATCTTATGCAGACAATAGAAGGACAGCCATGTCTTATTCATGCTGGCCCTTTTGCAAATATAGCGATTGGTCAGTCATCTGTTATTGCAGACAGAGTTGGCTTAAAACTTGCCGATTATCTCATTACAGAGAGTGGTTTTGGAGCAGACATAGGATTTGAAAAATTTTGGAATCTTAAGTGTCGTTACAGCCAGTTAAAGCCAAACTGCGCAGTTGTTGTGGCTACAATAAGGGCATTAAAATGTCACGGAGGCGCGCCGATTCCAAGACCCGGAAGACCAATGCCTGAAGAATATAATACAGAGAATGTGGGATGGGTTGAGGCAGGTTGCACAAATCTTCTCCATCATATTGAAACAGTTAAAAAAGCAGGCATTAATCCTGTTGTTTGTATTAATGCCTTTTATACAGACACCAAAAATGAAATTAACGCAGTAAGAAGGCTTTGCGAGGCATCAGGAGCAAGAGTTGCCCTTTCAGAACATTGGCTCAAAGGCGGAGACGGGGCAATTGAATTTGCAGAAGCGGTAATGGAGGCCTGTGAGGAGAAAAATGAATTTAAGTTCCTTTATGACCTTGATGTGCCATTAAGAAAACGTATTGAAATGATTACAAAAGAAGTTTATGGCGGTGAGGGTGTTACATTTAGCCCTGAGGCAAATCAAAAGGCTGAGATTATGGAAAAAGATCCTGAGCTTTCAAAGCTTGGAACATGTATGGTTAAAACCCATCTTAGCGTTTCAGATAATCCGAATCTTAAGGGAATACCAAAAGGGTGGTCTTTGCATGTCAGAGACATTCTTACATATAAAGGAGCAGGTTTTGTTGTGCCTGTGGCTGGAACAATCACATTAATGCCTGGAACAGGTTCAGATCCTGCATACAGAAGGGTTGATGTTGATACTGAGTCAGGTAAAGTTAAAGGATTGTTTTAAGAAGTTTTTAGTATATAATTTTTAATTATTAATATAAAAAAAGGGGGGGCTTTAGTTAAAGTCCCCCTTTATAACCTTTCAAATTTTCCACATGGATGTTTTTCATCAAAAATTTTAAAATTTTTCTATAAACAGAAAATTACGATTATCTTGTTAATTTATTGGCTATTATTCTTCCATGCTGGGATTAGAATTATCACCGGAATTTCTATTATGTTATCCCCGATCTCTTTAACAAGATCGTCAAGTTGAAATGTAATCCTATTCGGGGCATAGCCAGGCGATTGTATTACCAAAGTAACTGATGAAGGTTTCTTGCCACATCTATCACCCCAGAATGATGTATATCTATATGTAGAGTAGTAATATTTTATTTCAAATTTGCCTTCATCAAATGATTCCCCATTGTCTCCTGACTTATCATCATCAAAAAATACTGACACTGAAGCACAATTTAATGGATTTCGGTTTACGTCTACTACTTGTCCTCTGACCGTGTAGGTTTCAAAAGGACATTTTGCCAGTATATATGTTGGAGAGATAAAAACAATAGAAAAAATACTAAGTGAAATTAATATGACAGACAGCATTTTATTGAAAAGACAGAGGGTTTTAACCTATCTTATTTTCCAGCTTGTTTGTTTGGGTTGGCAACTTTTGAAATTTTTTATTTCTTGTAACTGCTTGAAATAATTATTGTGCCCGGAGGGATTCGAACCCCCGACCTACGGATTCGTAGTCCGGCGCTCTATCCAGCTGAGCTACGGGCACAAAAAAAAGTATTATACTGAATTTTAAGTTATTTTTCAAGTAATAGAATTAGTTATTTTAACAAAAAATTATAAGAATTGCCTAAAGTTTTTTTCTCGTTTTATTAAGCTCTTCCGGGGCTGAAATGGAATAAATCCTTAATTTTCTGCTCCTGGGGAATTCTCTTTTTATTATAGTTTCGAGTATCTTGATTATCTCTGGTTGGGAAATGGTTTTTTCCTCATCACAATACCCCTTTTCTCTTATTATAAAATTATTTGCATCAATCTTTAAAACAGAAACTCCTCTGTTTCTTTTATATGAGAGGATTTCAAAGCCTGTATTGTTTGACAACCCCCTTAATTCCTTTTCCACCCTGTTTAGCATGCTTTCAAGGTTTAAGAGAGCCATGAGAGTTTTTGAAGTTTTATAAGATAATTATTTTATTAAGGCAAATATTGGGCAAGAATATCAAGTCTATCTATTTTTTCCCAAGGAAGGTCAAGGTCAATCCTGCCCATGTGACCATAAGAGGCAAGTTTCCTGTAAAAGCCGCCTTTATGCAAAGGAAGATGTCTCAGCTTAAATTCTTTTAGTATTCCGGCAGGTCTGAATTCAAAATGTTTTTTAAGAATATCTGTAAGCTGGTCATCTGATATTTTACCTGTTCCAAAGGTCTGCACAAAGATACTGACAGGTCTTGAAAAACCAATTGAATAACTTAGCTGCACTTCACATTCTTCTGCGAGACCTGCTGCAACAATATTTTTGGCAGCATAACGAGCAACATAAGCGCCTATTCTGTCAATTCTTCTTGGGTCTTTTCCGCTTAATGATGCGCCGCTGTGTCTTGCATATTCACCATAGGTATCAATAGCGTTTTTTCTTCCGGTTAATCCTGAATGCACATTTGGGCCGCAACCTATTATTGGATCATTTGGTCTTACAAAAAGTTTGGTTTTTTCATCAGGACAAACCTGTTCCGGATCAGCTCCCCAGAAAACATCTTTAATGACATTTTCCCTGATGTCTTCAAGGATATTACCGGTTTTTGAATTCTTTTTAAGACATATCTGAAGTGTTATGCTGTGGATTCTTTTGGGGATTCCCTTTTGATATTCAACTCCAACCTGAACCTTTGCATCAGGGGTGAGATAATTTAATATTTTTGATCTTCTTACGAAATTTAATCTTTTTGCAATTTTATGGGCAAGCCAAATTGGAAGAGGCATAAGAGATTTTGTTTGATTACAGGCAAAACCAAAGACATTTACCTGATTTCTAACATATATTTTTTCAATTTCATCGTCAAGCAAATTTATTTCATCAAACCTGTTTTCTTCATCAAGAGGTATTTCTCTAAGGCTTGTAAGGGCAGTGCAGCTTCTTCCGCTAAATGATTCATCTTGATAGCCTATATCATTTATTACCTCTCTCGCAACGCTTGGGGCATCAACAATGGCAGTGGAAGCAAATTGCACCGCAAGAAAGACAATGGACTGGGACACTGCTGTTTCTGCAATAATGGAAGAATATGGGTCTTGCTGAAGAAATCTGTCAACAAGCGCATCGCTTATCTGATCGCATAATTTATCCGGATGACCTTCAATGACTGATTCAGAAAAAAAGACATAGTCCTTTTTAATCATTTTTTACCTCTGTTAACTCTTTTGGTTTTTTGGTTATTTCGTTTACTAAAAACGGAAGGGTTGATGCGGCGCCAACCACAAGCATATCTGTTAAGGCTAATTGTCCTAATCCAAGAAGACTTCTGAGACCCGGAACAAACAATGCGAGTCCCTGAAGCGCAAATGAGCCGCCAATTGCAAGGGTTAGATAATGATTTGAGGGCAATTTTTCACCTTTAAATATACCGCTGTATTTTGATCTGCAAGTTAAGGCATGTAAAAGCTGACTCGAAGTAATGGAAAGAAAAGAAATTGCTGTTGCATTTGGTCCTATTCCGTATTTGGCTATTCCATATCCATATGCTCCCAGGGATGTAAGGCTTATCATGCCTGCCTCGCGGGAAATATCCATTAGCTCATCCTTATCTATAATGGGTTTATGGGGGTCTCTTGGTTTTCTTTCCATTATATCGTTTTCAGGCTGCTCCATTGCAAGGGCAAGACCTGGAAAAATATCTGTGACAAGATTAATCCAGAGAAGCTGCATTTCAGTAAGTGGCTGCCCCATACCAAAGGTATTAGATGCAAAGCTTACCATAATTTCACTTAAATTTGTTGAAAGAAGGAATCTGAGAGATTTCTGAACATTTCCGTATATTGTTCTGCCCATTTTAATTGCGATAATCATAGTTTCAAGGTTATCATCCTCAAGAACCACATCCGCAACTTCACGGGCAACATCAGTGCCTGTGCAGCCCATTGCAACACCAATATCTGCAGCTCTGAGGGCGGGGCTATCGTTAATTCCATCCCCTGTCATTGCTACAACTTTATTGGAATCCTGCAAAGCCTTTACGATTTCAAGTTTGTTTCCAGGACTAACTCTTGAAAAAACACTGGTTTTTAATGCCAATGCCCGTAAAGCAACCGGATCCATATCAACAATGTTGCTTGAATCAAGAATGACCATATTAGGCTCACCGCTTATGTTAAGTTCTTTTCCCACAGCAAAGGCGGTTGGTGACTGGTCTCCGGTTATCATGACGGTTTTTATGCCAGCAGAATGAAATTGAGGGAAAAGTTTGGTTAGACCCGGTCTTATAGGATCTGTCATGCCCACAAGCCCAAGCCATACAAGTCTGTGGGTTATTTGCTCATCATCGTCATCTGTTGTTTCTTCAAGGGGAGGCGCCTCATCTGAAAGTGAATATGCCATTCCAAGCACCCTTAAAGCCTCGCCTGCCATTTGTTCATTTTGGGTCTGGAAAAAAAGATCATCATCTTCTGTCAGTTCGTAAGTAAAGCCGTCTTTCATATAATGGGTGCAGAGATTAAGCACCTCTCTGGGACTTCCCTTTACACAAACAAGTTTTTTACCGTCCATTACATTATGGATAGTTGCCATATAGTTTCTTCTTTCAGAGCGATGGATGATTTTTGATCTTGGCCAGTCCTCCCTGAGATGGGGGACATCCAATCCACCTGAAACAGAAAGAAAAACAAGGGCATTTTCTGTGGGGGAACCGTGTATTTTAAAATTATCATTTTCGTATATAACTTCGCTTTCATTGCAAAGGGCTGAAACAATTAATAATCCCATTATTTCATCTATCAAAACAGGTGAAACAGAAGCCTGGTCATAATTTTTGAGTTCCGCAGGAAGCTGGATAATTTCTTTTCCTGCCCTAATCTGAACAACCTTCATTTTATTTTCTGTGATAGTGCCAGTTTTATCAAGACATATTACCTGAACTGCGCCAAGGGCCTCAATCGCATCAAGATGGCGTATAAGAACCTTGTGTTTTCTCATTTCTTTTACACCAAGGGAAAGGGTGGTTGTGGCGACAGTGGGAAGACCTTCAGGCACAGCTGCTACTGCAAGGGATATTGCGGTTTTAAGCATTTGTAAAACGCCGTATCCTCTTAAAAGACCCATTACAAAAACAATGCAGCAAAGAACGCCTGAAAAGATAACAAGCTTTGTTCCCATTTCTTCAAGTTGTCTTTCCATTGGGGTTTCAGGAGGTTTTGCCTCACCCACCATAAACTGGATTGTTCCCATTTCAGTAAATCTTCCTGTTCCCACAACAATTGCAAGACCCTGACCTCCTGTGACAAGTGTGCCCATAAAACACATATTCAGGCGGTCACAGATAGGGCAGTTAGGGTCATGTATGACATTTGCGTCTTTATTTACAGGAACTCCCTCACCTGTTAATGCAGACTCATCAATACTTAGTCTTTTGGCCTGAATTATCCTGGCATCAGCAGGGACATAATCGCCTGGTCTTAAGAGTATTAAATCTCCGGGAACAATATCTCCTGCGCCAATTTCTTTTGTTTGAGCCTCTCTTATTACCCATGCAGTGGGTCTTACAAGGCTTTTTAATGAATTAATGGTTTTTTCAGACTGGTTTTCAGTGACATATCCAATGACAGCATTAAGCAAAACAACTGAAGTAATCACCACTGCGTCAATTGCCCCGCCTGTAAATATGGAAATAACTGCGGCAACACCAAGAAGGGCAACCGGAACAGACTTTAACTGATCAAAAAAGATATCAAATTTTGATCTGGGAACTGCCTCTGGAAGTATGTTTGAGCCATATTTCTGTAGTCTTTCAAGCGCTTCTTTATTTGATAGACCATATTCTTTATTTGTTGTAAAATAATCAAAAATATCCTGTGTTTCTTGCAGATGCCAGTGAGTTGTTGACTGAATTTCAGATGATTTTATTAATTTTTCATTGTTATTTTTGTTTTTTTTTACAGCGCATAAATCTTTAAAACGAGATAAAAAGTCAAGATTAAAATTTAAGTTTATGTTGGGAATAATATCTTTGGGAATAATATCTTTTGGTATAAAGCTTCCAAAAGTTAGCTGGTTAAATTTTTGCGAATTATTATGCGAATTATCATAAGATTCCTCTGGTTTTATTTCATCCACTATTTTTTCAATAGATTGTAAAAGAGATTCCAAAGGTATATCAGGATTAAAAAATATAAGTATATTTCCGGTTATGTGGTTGGGTTTTGCTGTAATAATGTTTTCAATTCCGGGAAGGATCTCAGATAGTTTTTTTTCAATTTCAGGCGATTTATAAAGACAATTTATTTTAAGCCTTGCCCTTCCCGGTATTTTATGAATTGTTGAAATTTGATTATTCAATTTATCCCACTATAAATAATTTTTATATTTTTAACATTCCGCATCCGCTCTATTCGGATGTTTTTTCTTCTTTTTCAGAAGTTTTTTCGCCTTTTGGAAGCGCTGAGCCAAAAACATTTTTGGTGTTATCAACAACGCCTACTAAAACATCAGCAACTGCGTTTGTAGCGCTTTTGCTGATGTGGCTTGCAGCGTCAATCGCGCCTGTGACAGCGCCTTTTGCAACTTCTTCAACATTGCCGCCAACTTCTTTTGTTGCCTCGACTATTCCGTCCACTGCCTTTTTGGCAACAGTGGCAACATCAGCTCCAACATCAAAAGCGCCTTTAACCGCTGTTCTTGTAATATGGGTTGCAAAGGTTATAAGGTCGCCGCCTACATCGCTTACACCCATTATAGCGCCTTTTGCAACGCTTTTTGTGCCCATTATAAGTCCTGTTCCCACTTCCTCTGTTGCCTTCATCGCGCTTTTAACAACTTCTGTTGTGACGCCTATGCCTTCTTTGGCAATATCACCTGTAAGTCTCAGGGTATTGCAAACAGTATTTCTTGTAAGATTTACCATTTCATCCTCAATTTCATTGATGCCTCTTAAACTCTTGACAATGCCGTCTTTAACTGTTATGCCTGCCTGTTCTAAAAGATTTTTGTTGCTTTCTTCTGACATTTTTTTTCTCCTTTTTTTTTGGATTATGGTTTCTGTTTAGAGATGACCTTTTTCAGTGTTTATGAGTTTGCTAGCATACCAGAGCGCTGTGAACCATGAAGGTAGCATAAAATTGCCTCTTGCAATTTGAAAGATACCAACACCCACAAAAAAAACAAATGCAATGGATCGGAAATCAAGCTGACCAAAAGTTAAAAAATTAAGAAGATTATCTGCTTTCATTACTCCTTTTTCACAGTTATCCATTAATGGGGTAAGCTGTGAGGATTTAAGTGTAAGTGAAAAAAGGTGATGAGTGAAGGCAAAATCTTTTATATCAGTGAGGTCGCCGGTATATTTTAAGGTAATGCTCGTTGTTAAAGGATTAACTTTTATTGATTTAACATTCTCACAGGCAAGAAACACCTGCTCAACCATCCTGAAATACTCAGTGTCATTTTTTTTGGAAGGGACCCTGATACGAAGATGTCCCGCAACATTTTGTATAACCATTGCATCAGGTAGTCTCACTGTTATCTTCCTCCTCTATGTCTGACATATTCATGCTTGCTGACTTGTGCTCTTCGTCAATCTCAGCTTTTACCTCAACCCAGAGGTCTTCCGCAGCTTCCATCATTTCAACGGTCACTTCTTTTCCTTTGTCCGCAAGAATAATTGCATTTTTCAAAGCGGATTTTATCACAGGTTTGACGGACCCGCCAAAAACAGGGATAATTTTGGGAAGGATAAAAGCAGAACCTAATCCCACAAGTATGCCTGTCAGCATATGTCCTTTAAATAAGTCTTTTATAGAAGCCAAGTCAATCCTCCCTAATTTTTTAACGAGTTATTATAGCATACTATTTTAAAATTTAAATAAAAATTTCTATTATGGTTTTTATGTAAAAAAATTTGGATAAAGTTATGAAAAAAACCCTACACTCTCAAGGGTTCTTTCATAATCAGATTTTTATGTTTAATCAAAAATTTTAAGCAATAATTTTATAAAAAAAATTTAATCAATTAAATTTTTCAATATAAGTTGATTAAAAAATTAATATATGTAAAGTTAAAGATTTAAATTTGACTTTTATGTTACCTTTGTATTGCAATTTTGTTAAAGCGCTGGAAGGTCTTTTTATTTTTTGAAGTTAATCTTAAATATTGACTATTTAGATTAATTAATATAAAATAGAAAAAATTTAACACTGTATTTGAATCCAAAAAAAGTTTTTAAATTTTTAATTAAAATCAAAAATTGCGAGAGTGGCGGAATTGGTAGACGCACTGGACTTAGAATCCAGCGGGGTGACCTGTGCGAGTTCAAATCTCGCCTCTCGCACCAGAAAAGGGGTTTTTTATGAAATTTACCGTTGACGATGTTGATCCTATTAAAAAAAAGGTCAATTTTGAGATTTCGTCGGAAATTGTATCTAAGTCTTTTGAAAAGGCATTTAATCACTTCAGAAAAAAAATTAATCTAAAAGGTTTTAGAAAAGGAAAAGTGCCTAATGATATCTTAATGTCATACTATCCCAATGAAGTTGAGGCAATGGCAAAGGAAGAGATTGTTAAGGATTCTCTCTCAAAAGCCATTGAAGAGAATAAAATACCCGTTGCCGGGAACCCCCAGTTTGATTTTGGCACAAATTTAAAAAATAATGAACCCTTTTGTTATACCGCCATGCTGGAAGTTTATCCTGACATTGAGCTTCCCGAATATAAGGGGCTTGAGATTGAAATTCCTGATGCAGTGGTAACAGAAGAGGAAATTGATGAACAAATAGAATATTTAAGAAGATATGTCGCTGAAATAAAACCAATTGAAGAACCAAGAGCTTTACAAAAAGGCGATGTGGCGGTAATAGACTTTAAAAGTTTTGTAAATGATGCGCAACTCGATTTTCTTAATGAAGAAGGATATTTTTTGGAAGTAGGGATGGGCTCATTTCATCCTATTTTTGAAGAAAAGATCGTTGGCATGAATTTAGGGGAAACCCGTACTGTTGAAGTTGAGTATCCTGACGATTCAATTAATGCCAAAATCGCCGGCAAAAAAATAAAATATGAAGTTACGCTAAAAGAACTTAAATGCAAGACTCTTCCACCTGTTGACGAGAATTTTTCAAAACTGTTTATGCAGGAACAGATTTCTGTAGATGAGTTAAGAAAAAAATTAAAAGAAAGAATGCTTCTTGAAAAAGAAGAGTCTATCCAGAGTCTTATCAGAAAACAAATACTTGACTCCCTTGCTGAAAAGGTTAATATTCCTATTCCTGAATGTCTTATAGAAGAAAAAATAAACCAGATGGTTGATAATGTCGCTAATTATCTCAGAGACCGCGGAGTTGATTTTGAAAAGACAGGTATTACCGAGGAAAGATTAAGAATAAGATACAGAGAAGAAGCAATATTTCTCGTGAAATGTGAGATTATTATGGATAAAATTGCCGACAAGGAAGATATTGACATCTCAAAGGAAAGAATTAACGAATATATAAGCCAGCAGGAGGGACTTGAGGGGTTAAATAAAGACCAGCTTGCCGCAGCGCTGAGATTTAATATCCTTCCCAAACTTTTTGCAAGGGAAGTGCTGGACTTTATAATTAAGAATGCTCATATTAAAAAATAAGCGAATTAATAAGTTTTTTATAAATTAAAGGAGATTTTTTTAATGCCACTGGTGCCTATAGTTATAGAACAAAGCTCACGCGGAGAAAGGGCTTATGACATTTACTCCAGACTTTTAAGGGAAAGAATTGTTTTTCTTGGCGGAGCAATTGATGATGATATTGCAAGCCTTGTTATTGCTCAGTTATTGTTTCTTGAGGCAGAGGATCCAAAGAGAGATATAACGTTATATATTAATTCTCCGGGAGGTCATGTAACCGCAGGACTTGCCATTTATGACACAATGCAATACATAAAGCCCGATGTTTGCACGCTTTGCATTGGTCAGGCGGCGAGCATGGGAGCTTTTCTTCTTTGCGCAGGCGCTAAAGGAAAAAGATTTTCCCTGCCTAATTCCCGTATCCTTATACATCAGCCAATGGGCGGATTTCACGGTCAGGCAACTGATATAGACATACATGCAAGGGAAATCCTGAGACTAAGGCAGAAATTAAATGAGATTATGGCAGGTCATACCGGACAACCCATTGAAAAAATTTCCGACGATACCGAAAGAGATTTTTTTATGAGCGGTGAAGAGGCTAAAGATTACGGACTTATTGACGAAGTGATAAGCAAGAGAACAGACTCACAGGAGGTAAAATAAATGGCAAAACGCAAGGACCTTGAAGGAACTGATCTCAGATGTTCCTTCTGCGGCAAAGGACAGAACGAAGTCAAAAAGCTTATCGCAGGTCCTAATGTGTATATCTGTGACGAATGTATAGAGCTTTGTAATGATATTCTTGCGGAAGGTTATGATTCAAAGGATTATTTTGAATCAGGAAACACAACCATACTAAAGCCTCATGATATAAAAAAATTACTTGACGATTATGTTGTGGGCCAGGAAAAAGCCAAAAAAATACTTTCAGTTGCTGTTTATAACCATTATAAAAGAATAGAAAAGAAACCCCAGAGAAACGACGTTGAACTCCAGAAAAGCAACATCCTCCTTATTGGTCCTACAGGCACAGGAAAAACCCTTCTTGCCCAGACCCTTGCAAGGATATTAAAAGTCCCCTTCGCCATAGCAGACGCAACAACTCTAACTGAAGCAGGCTATGTCGGAGAAGATGTTGAAAACATTATTTTAAGCCTTTTACAGGCAGCGGATTATGATGTTGATCTTGCTTCTCGCGGTATTATTTATATTGACGAAATTGACAAGCTTGCCAGAAAAACCGACAGCCCGTCAATAACCCGTGATGTATCCGGCGAAGGCGTCCAGCAGGCCCTTTTAAAAATAGTTGAGGGAACAACCGCTAATGTGCCTCCAAAAGGTGGCAGAAAACACCCGCAACAGGATTTTGTAAAGATCGACACTTCAAACATTCTTTTTATATGCGGCGGCGCTTTTGTAGGTCTTGACTCCATGGTTAAATCAAGAATGGGCAAGGCGTCAATAGGTTTCGGAGCTGACATCCACGGCGCAAAGGAAATGAACTTAAGCGAGCTTATAGGAAGTGTTCAGCCGGAAGACCTTATTAAATACGGACTGATTCCCGAATTAGTGGGAAGACTTCCTGTATTGGCCACACTTGATGAGCTTGATGAAAGCGCCCTTATACGCATCCTTAAAGAGCCTAAAAACGCCCTTATAAAGCAATATCAGAGGCTTTTTCTTATGGATGCCATTGAACTTCATTTTACTGACGGAGCTATTAAGGCAATTGCCACCGAGTCAATAAAAAGAAAAACCGGCGCAAGGGGATTAAGGGCAATTATGGAACACACTATGATGGAAATAATGTTTAATCTCCCATCCCTTGAAGGTGTTAATGAATGCGTAATAAGTGAAGATGTTATATTAAATAACGCAGAACCAATATTATTATATGCAAAAAAAGTAGCTGTAAGCTGATAAATTAAAAATTATGAATGGAGAAAATATAAAAAGAATACCAGTGCTCCCGTTAAGAGACATAGTGCTTTTTCCACATATGGTTTCCCCTTTATTCGTAGGAAGGGCAAAATCAGTTCAGGCTATTGAAGATGCAATGGCCGGAAGCCATGAGATTTTTTTGAGCGCCCAGAAAGATGCAAGGGTGGAAGACCCAAAAGAAAATGACATATACAAAATCGGCACACTTGCCACAATACTTCAGATATTAAGACTGCCCGACGGAACTGTAAAGGTTCTTGTAGAGGGAAAACAAAGGGCAAGAATAAAACAATTTACTCCTACAAAGGAATATTTTGTCGTTGATATTGATTTTTTGCCCCATGGAAAAGAATCTGGTCCCGAAGTTGATGCAAATGTAAGACTAACGCTTTCTGCCTTTGAAGAATATATTAAATTTGAAAAAAAAATACCTTCAGAGGTTGCTTTTTCCATAACATCAATAACAGATAATGTAAGACTTGCAGATACTCTTTCCGCCCACCTTCCATTAAAAGTCTCTGATAAACAACAGATACTTGAAACTATCTCTCTTGGAAAAAGATTTGAGCTTATTTATAAAATTATTTTTAAAGAAATCCAGATTATTGAAACTGAGAAAAAGGTTAAGGAAAGAGTAAAGAAACAATTAGAGAAAAATCAAAAGGATTACTACCTTAATGAGCAGATAAAGGCAATACAAAAAGAAATTGGACAAAAAGAAGATTCTTTTAATGAGCTTGCCGAACTTGAAAAACAGATAAAAAGGAAAAAACTTCCCAAAGAAGCTGCTGCAAAAATAAGGCATGAATTAAAAAAATTAAAACAAATGCCGCCCCTTTCAGCAGAGGCGACTGTTGTAAGAAATTATATTGACTGGATTCTATCCTTGCCATGGATGGAAAAGACCTCAGACAGTTATAATATAAAGGAAGCAGAAAAAATACTTGAGGAAGATCATTTCGGTCTTGAGAAACCAAAGGAGAGAATCCTCGAATACCTTGCTGTTCAGGGATTAACAAAAAAATTAAAAGGCCCGATACTTTGCCTTGCCGGCCCTCCTGGCGTTGGTAAGACTTCTCTTGCAAAGTCAGTCGCAAGGGCGCTTGGCAGAAATTTCGTAAGGGTATCCCTTGGAGGTGTCAGAGACGAGGCAGAAATCAGAGGTCACAGAAGGACATACATTGGCTCAATGCCAGGGAAAATAATTCAGTCAATGAAAAAGGCAAAGACCATAAATCCTGTTATTTGTCTTGATGAAATAGATAAAATGACCCATGATTTCAGGGGAGATCCTTCATCAGCCCTTCTTGAGGTATTGGATCCCGAACAGAATTTTTCCTTTAATGATCATTATCTTGACCTTGATTATGACCTTTCAAAGGTTTTATTTTTAACAACTGCGAACTCTTTACACACAATTCCTGCCCCTCTTCTTGACAGAATGGAAGTCATAGAGCTTCCTGGCTATACAGAAGATGAAAAACAGGAAATTGCAAAGGGATTTCTTGTATCAAAACAAATAGAACAACACGGACTAAAACCTGAAAATATTGAGTTTTCAGATAAGGTTATCTTAAATATTATAAGAAATTATACAAGAGAAGCAGGTGTAAGAAATCTTGAAAGAACGCTTGCCACAATTTGCAGAAAAATTGCAAAAGAGATTATTACTGAAAAAGATCTTGAGTTGCAATATAAACCTAAGTCTGCAGATATTCCTAAATATCTTGGCGCTCCAAAGTACAGGCAGGCAAAGTCCATTGAAAAAGATCAGACAGGTGTTGCAAATGGTCTTGCATGGACGGAAACCGGCGGCACCATGTTAAAAATTGAAGCAACCATTATGCCCGGAAAAGGAAACCTTTTAATCACTGGAAAACTTGGTGATGTTATGCAGGAATCTGTTCAGGCTGCAATGAGCTACATCCGTTCCAGATCAAATATTCTGAAACTTCCCTGGGATTTTTATCAGAAAATAGATGTTCACCTTCATGTGCCAGAGGGAGCAACACCA
This sequence comes from Desulfobulbus propionicus, assembly GCA_020720325.1. Taxonomy (GTDB): domain Bacteria; phylum Desulfobacterota; class Dissulfuribacteria; order Dissulfuribacterales; family DYOW01; genus DYOW01. The sequence continues at coordinate 3,906 of DYOW01000001.1, read as the reverse complement.
AAAGACGGACCTTCAGCTGGTATTACCATTGCGACTGCCATTGTCTCAGCCCTTTTAAAAATTCCAGTGCGTCATGATATTGCGATGACAGGGGAAATAACCTTAAGCGGCAGGGTTCTTCCCATAGGCGGTTTAAAGGAAAAACTCCTGGCTGCAAGAAGGGCAGGCATTAAAGATGTTATTATACCTGATGAGAATAAGCTCGATTTAAGAGAAATTCCCCAAAAAATAACAAAAAATTTGAATATTATCCCTGTTGAAAATGTTGATATTGTCTTAAAAACTGCATTACGACTGGAGACCCCTGAAGATTTTCTGGCTTTTTGCGATAATATAAACGCTTTTGACTGGTTAAATGCCCCTGCTGAGCAACCCAAACAAAAAGAAGAGATAAGAACGCATTAATATTTTATTCCAATATTTTGGAAAACCCTTTTTATAAAAAGGGTTTTCCAAACCTTTCCCAAAAATTTTTATTCTACGGTTTATCTTATAATTTTTCACTCTCTTAGATATTTCATTAAAAAAAAAATTCCATTGTAAAACTAAATTTTTCGCAAAAAAAATCCGTTAAGTATTAATAATATCTTTAAAATGAGGTATTATTATAATAATAAATTTTAAGGTTTTAATAAAAAAATATGAATGAAGATTTAATTGTTGAAAGACTCAAGAAAATCCTTACAGAAGAAATAAGCAAATCATGCGCAGGCGTATTAGAAAGTAAGTTTGACGCATATCAAAAGAATATCATCGAAGGCAAGTTTTATAAAGATATGGTATTTGAGATGAAACAAGGGTTAAATGATGTTTATTCCACCCTTATTGATTTTAAAAAGGCGCTGAAGGAACTCCAGTCTGCATCTCAGGATTCAAACTCAGCCTTTCAGGAGGTCTCTGACCAGCTTGATGCAATTGTGCGCTCAACTGAAAGCGCAACAACAGAAATAATGGACTTGGCAGAAGGCATACAGCTAAGAATAAGCAATATCTCATCTTCAATCTCTTCTGTTGACAAGGAAATACAAGACAAGGTTAAGGCAGAGCTTCAATATATTTCAAACAGCCTCTTATCCATTTTTACGGCATGTTCATTTCAGGATATAACAGGTCAAAGAATAAAAAAAGTAGTAGCCGCAGTAAAAAATGTGGAATCAAAGCTTTTGGAACTTCTTGTGACTACAGGAGTCAGGATTAAGGGCAGGGAAACCGGTAAAGACGAAAGGCTTATTGTTGAAGAAACCAAAAAAGCAATGGATTTACTTAAAGGCCCACAGGAAAAAGCCTCGCAGGATAATGTTGATTCACTTCTTGCAAAGCTTGGATTATAAGAATTTTAAGTAAGTTTATAGTTTCTGTAAGGTTTGGTATAGAAAAGTTTTTATCATTTATATTTAACCTTTATTCGTAAAATCAGGAAATAAACAATCATTCTCAAGAAAAGGTGAAGGAAAGGACAAAAGAACGGCTTTAGGCAAAAAAATAAAATTAACTGAATTTGCAAGATTATAATTTTGTAGTGGCAGCCCTTGTTGCTGACTTTTTTGTCTGAATCACGGATTACAGGATTACACAGAAAAAATCCATCTCTCAGAGGGGTGGATGCGAAGCAGATGGGGTGTTCCCATTGTCTGAACCTGAATTTATGGAATTTTTAGAATTTACAGAACTAAAAGTATTGATAAAAACTTCTAAAAAAATAAACCCAATTTTTTTTTTTATAATCCTTCATTTTTTTCTTGACAATATATATATATGATACATTTGCTCTGAATGAAACAGGGCTTCTTGTGCGCATGTCTTATCTAATTGCTTGTAATTTATAACATTTTTTTTAAACCTTAAATGGAGATGAAGGTTTTTATGAAAAATTTTATTAATCTCCTTGTCCTTCTTTTCTTAAACTTTTTATTCTTTGCCTCAAATGTAAATGCAGATTGCACCGGGTGCTGTTCATGGCATGGGGGAGTGTGTTGCACAGGCTGGGTCACCATGTGTTGTGACGGAAGCCCCCTTTCGGCAATATGTCTTGGCAAGGGTTGTGACAAATGAAATATTGATGAAGACGGCGATGGTGAGCCAAATAAAGACGACTGCGATGATACCGATCTGAATCTTACTACTTTCTGCCCTGACTGCGATGATAAATGCCAGGACTGCTATAAAAATACCGGACAGCCAATCAGTCTTCTTACAGGTTCAATGCACCATAAATTCAGGTTCTTCTCCCTTCCAAAGCTTGGACTTCCTATGGAGTTTAACTTATATTATGAGAGCGGCAGGAATGAGAAAAAGACAATGGGTTATGGCTGGTCTCATTCATACTCCGCATGGCTTAATCCCGTAAGTTCTGAAAGAGTGGTTATCACAGAGGAAGGCAGCCTGGCGCGCACTGTTTTTGACACGGTTGACGGCGGATTAACATGGAAGGTTGGCAAACAGAAATTCTCAAGCCTTTCCAAGGATGCCACAGGTTATACATGGACGAAAAAAGACGGCAAAACTTACAGATTTGACCTCACAGGCAAGCTTTTATCAGTAACCGCAACAAACGGAACTTCAGTAATTTTAACACATGGAACTTATGGCCCTGTCACAATAACGGATAACTTCTGAAGGACAATAACCCTTGCCTATAATGGTTACGGGCAGGTGTCAAGTGTGACAGACCCAAACGGCAATGTTTATTCTATGACATACAGCTCAAACAACCTCGCATCCGTAAAATATCCTGACGGCGACTCAGATCCCAATAATAACCCCACAGACAGGTTCTATTATGTTGATTATCCTAAACTTGGTTTAACAAACGGAGGAGATATACATAACCTTACAAAATATGTAAATGCAAACGGTGTTGCAAGATATATGTGGTCATATAACACAAGCGACAGGGCGATTTTGTCAAAAGGCCATGATAATAACGAATATGTCTCAATAAGTTATGATTCAGCCCAGACAGTCAGTGTAACCAACTCAAAAAGCGAAATCACAACCTATAACTTTATTGAGGGCGCTACAACAGATGATTTCACTGTGTCCGGACCTGGCTGTTCAGGTTGTGTTGGAAATGATGTTGTCAAACATTATGATAAAACCTGAAACCTTATAGAGCTTATTGACGCAAACGGAAACATAACAAAATATCAGGATTATGACACAAAATGCAATTCTGGAACTGTTATTGAGGCTTATGGAACAGCGGATCAGATAACAAAGACTTATACTTACGATTTCTTCGGAAGAGTTTTTGACTCTTACCCAGTCAGGCGTTGACACCCAGGGGCAAAACAAGGTCACAACATACACTTATGATTCAAGCGGAAATCTAACTCAGATACAGGAACAGGGTTATTCAAACAGCAGTCCTTATACCTATATAAGCACCAATACCTATAATGCTTACGGACAGATAACATCAATAGACGGACCAAGGACAGATGTTTCAGATGTGACAATCTTTTTATATGATTCAAATGGAAGGCTGATTTCCAGAACTATGCCTGTTATAGGGACAACCACCTACTCCAACTATGATTCAAACGGAAATTCCGGAACAGTCACTGACCCCAATAATGTTGTGACAACCTATGCCTACGACCCAATGGGAAGAATAAAGACCATTACAACAGCAGGAGCAGTCACAACATATAATTATGACGCCACAGGCAATTTAATATCAACGGTTCTTCCGGGAAATATTACCATTTATTATGATTACGACTCTCTCAACAGACAGATAAGGGTAAGAGACGGTCTTAATAATTCCATAACTTATCAATATGACACAGAAGGCAACAGAATCCGTGAGGAAATAAAGGATTCATCAGGTAGTCTTAAAAAATGGATTGATTTTGAGTATGACAGCAGAAACAGGCTTAAAAAAGAAATAAATCCAGACGCAAG
>DYOW01000044.1 GCA_020720325.1 Desulfobulbus propionicus | reverse complement strand
TTATTTTAAAGAGATAATCATGATAACTGATAAAGAAAAAGAAATTATTGTCCAATGCGCCAAAAAGCATGGCGCTTCTGTTATTTATCTTTTTGGATCTTCGCTGGATAAAAGCTCAGGATATAATGATATTGATTTAGCGGTCAAAGGGATAAAACCAGAGATTTTTTTCAAATTTTATGGTGAATTATTGAGAAATCTTTCTAAACCTGTTGATGTTGTTGATTTATCAAAAAATTCTTTATTTAACCAGATTATTCAGGAAAAGGGATTAAAGATATATGGATGAATTATCCCGGGAGATTGATGCTGAAAAGGAAAGTATTCTTGCGACAATTCAGGCATTAAATAAGGCATTGGAGCGTAAAGATAAGACTATTGTGGAATTGGCAGCTATTGCAATGTTTCTGCAAAATATATATAATGGAATTGAGAATATCCTTAAGAGATCCCTTAAATATATGGGAATATCACCGGTATTATCAGGAAGTTGGCATAAGGATTTATTAGACCTTTCTGTAGATAAAAAAATAATATCATTAGAATTTTCAAGGAAATTGGATGAATTAAGGGCATTTCGTCATTTTTCCCTTTATGGTTATGGAATCATGTTAGAAGAAGAAAAATTAATGCCACTTGTCCATAACCTACCGGATTTATGGAAAGATTTTGAGTCTGAATTGTTTGTATTTCTAAAGGGAAGGAACTCAAAACAACCTTAGAATTAATATCCTTAAAACTTTCATCTCAAAACTTAAATCTTCTTAAATAACGGTATTGAATCAAGGGAGTTTTCCAGATCCTTTGGATCAGGAAGGGAAGATATGTCCTTTAATCCGAAAAGTTCAAGAAAGTATCTGGTGGTGCCGTAAAGAATGGGTCTTCCCGGAATTTCCTTTTTTCCAGCCATCTTCACAATGCCTTTTTCTATGAGGATTTTTAATGAATTCTGAGAGTTTACCCCCCTTATCAGTTCTATTTCAGCCCTTGTCACAGGCTGTTTATACGCGATAATTGCAAGTGTTTCCATGGTTGATGGGCTTAATTTAAATGGCATCACCTTTTTAAGCCTGATTATATAGTCGCTTAAATCCTGATTTGTCTGAAACCTGTAGCCTCCGGCAACCTCTTCTATGGTGATACCCCTGTCCTGATATTCGCTTATGAGAATTTTAATCACTGTTTTTATCTCTTTCGGATTGTATTCCGGAAGAATTTCTAATAATGAAGATATTTTAACAGGGGTATCTGATATAAAAAGAAGTCCTTCAAGTATGGATTTTAATGAAGGCATATTTAATTTGTAAGCTAAAAAATAAGGTTTAAGCGCTAAGTTAAATGAATTTAACTATAAATTTAATAATCAGATTTCTTCAACAACCACGTTTCCGCTTACCTTTACTTCTTTGCCGTTATCATCAATAAAGGCAATAAATGCGCCCATAACCTCCACCTTAAATCTTCCTTCCCATGTTTTTATTGGTTCTCCGTTTGCGCTGTAAAGGGTGACCTTTCTTTTAAGACCAATCACACTTGATTTAAAATGTTTAAGGTCTTTCCTCTGGGTTTCGGTGCAGGATGGTAAAGTTATAATAAGGGATAAAAATACTAATAGGTTAATAAATAACATAGTATTTTTTATTAATTTTTTTCTGGAATTTAACATTTGGACACCTCAATTCCTTTTTCAAATGCCTTTATATTTGCCTCATAAAGATTTGGTTTAATCCTGTTTTTTATTGCATTTTTAATTACATCCATTGAAAGCGGCAATAATCCCACGCCAGAGAGGATTCCAAGGAGCAGGATATTCACTGATTTGGGAGAGCCGCATTCCTTTGCCATTGAATCAGCGTCAACAGCATATACTTTTTTGAAATTATCCTGCATAAATTTTATCCAGTTTTGAATATCAGGATACTGTGACATGCCAAGGGTAACAGTAAAAGGCATAATAGGGGTTGTGTTGGTTATTATTATGGATTTTTTTGAACATTTGTTAAGGCTTCTTATTGTCTCAAGTGGTTCAAAACTTACCATTATATCCGATTCTCCGTCAGATATCAGAGGGCTTTTTTGACCTCCAAGCAAAAGGGATGTCTCTACAACACCGCCTCTTTGTGCCATGCCATGCACCTCGCTTGATATTGCCTCAATTCCAGCTTCAATCGCCGCCTCTCCAAGAATTCTTGATGCAAGAAGGGTTCCCTGTCCGCCTACGCCTGTGAATAATATTTTTAGCCTGCTCATTATTTTTTTCCTCCAACCTTTTTATAATACAAGATGCAGGGTGATTCCGAAATAACAACGGTAACACCAGGCTTTTGAAGGGCCTCTTTAATGATTTCAACAGATTCTTCTTTTTTGTAGGGATTAATCTTAAAGAGATTTTTTATGCCGATTCCCTGTATCACATTCTCAATTGGCACCTGTGTCTTGTCGTAATCATCAGGAACTATGGACATTCCGGGATTGGGCTGGTGTCCTGTCATGGCAGTTGTTGAATTATCAAGCACAACAAGACAAAAATTATGATTGTTAAAAACAGCATTGACAAGGGATGGAACGCCTGAGTGAAAAAAGGTTGAATCCCCAATAAAAGCAACAATTTTTTGTTCAGTTGAAACGGAAAATCCCGCGGAGCTTCCCACACTTGAACCCATACAAAGCAAATAATCAGCCATCTGTATGGGAGGTAAAAGTCCCAGTGTGTAACAGCCAATATCAGTGGGATATATGGCGCTATCTTCCAAACCAAGCTCTTTTAAAGCCTCTTTAAATCTCATGTATGTCTCGGTATGCGGGCAGCCCTTGCAAAGGGTAGGGGGTCTCATGGGGAGAACAGGAATTGACGAAAGATCCGGGAGTTCATCAGGATTTGCATCTGATGAAACGCCCGTAAATTTGATGATTGCGGTTTTAACCTGAAGTGGGTTAAACTCAAAGGTTCTTGGTAAATGTGAAGTTGCCTTGCCGTAAACCATGATATTTAAGTTATTGTCAAAAAGAACGTTTTTTAAGGCATCTTCAATAAAAGGCTCAAGTTCTTCCACAACAAGAACATCGTCTTTATCTTTTAAAAAATCAGCAATTAAATTCTTTGGAAAGGGAAAGCTAAAACCAAGCCTTAAAAAAGAGACTGCATCGGATAATTTAAGGTCAAAGATAGCATCCTCAACATAACAAGCGGCGACACCAGAGGCTATTATTGCCTTTTTGCCGTTTCCGCTTATGATATTTAAGTTTGAAGTGTCAGCGAGTTTTTCTGCCTCATCCATCCGGGTTAATAAAACTTTATGTCTTTCCCTTGCGACCGCAGGCACAGGCACCCATCTTTTGGGGTCTTTGATAAATTTACCTTTTTTAAATGACCTGTCTTCAGGTAGCGCTCCAAGTTCAACCACACCTCTTGCATGGGAGATTCTGGTGGTTGTCCTTAACATCACGGGGAGTTCAAGTTGTTCTGATAATGCAAAGGCTTTTATAATCATCTCCTTTGCTTCCTGTGGATTTGTCGGTTCAAGAAGGGGAATGCCTGCAAATTTAGCAAACATCCTGTTGTCCTGTTCGTTCTGGCTTGAGTGCATTGACGGGTCATCGGCGTTTATGATAACCATCCCGCCTTTTGTGCCAAGGTATGAAAGGGTCATAAGAACATCTGAGGCAACATTTAATCCAACATGTTTTAAGCAAGTAAGACTCCTTAAACCTGCTGCTGAGGCAGAGGCAGCAACCTCCATTGCAATCTTTTCATTAACTGAAAACTCAAAATAAATTCCTGAATTCTTATCTTTTGCTATCTGGTAAAGATTATTTCCTATTTCCGAAGAAGGAGTGCCAGGATAAGCGGCGGCAACCTTTAAGCCAGCCTCAAGAGCGCCCCTTACAATGGCTTCATTTCCAAGCAAAAAAAGTTTTTTTCCTTTTTCATCCTGTAAAAGTTCGTGCATTATTTTCCTCTGTTATATTATTTTATTAATTATATAAGCGCAGCGTATATGCTGTCCATTAAGTATTAAAAAAAAAGGTGTCTTTTTTATTTGCCTTCAAACTTAAAACTTTTTTTATATCAAACCTGATATTTCAACCATATCTCCCACTTCAAAAGCTTTTCCGGATATAATGGTTGTTTTAGCGCCGTCTGTTCCAAATAATGATTCAACCTGAATTTCGCCTTTTGGCTCTCCGGGAACAGCGCCAATAAGTTTTCCTGTAAGCGGGTCATATATCTCTTTTCCCTGTGACAAAACCTTTAATCTGTCTCCGGGTTGAATGCCGGTAAGTCGTCCTGAATTTATATAAATAGTATTGCCTTCCAATTGTATTATCCTTCCAGACCATGCGGTTGATCGGATAATATCTTCGGATATTTGTTTTGAAACAGTGTCAAAATCATCAACAGTTGAGTAATATGAGGCAATAAGCGTGCTGTCTGTGGCATGTATCACATCGAGTCTTAGTTTATTTTTATTTTCTTTTGCAGTTACAGTTTCATCCATTGGAAAATAAACAAGAATAAATGCCTGAATACCTGCCTTTAAGGCAATTTCTTTTCTTGTGGCGCTTGTTGAGAGGTCTTCAACTTTTTTCCCGAGTTTTTCCAATAAAAGCGCAAACTGTTCTGCTTCTAAAGGAATAACGCCGTTTGTTCTTTTTAAGGATGAGGGTAGGATTGCAAGGACATCAAGACCGGTGTCACCAAGTAAAGATAAGAGAACAACTTTTCTTCTGAGAATTGGGGCTCCTTTTTGGTCTCTTGGTCTTTCAGGCACATCAAGCATGCGTTTTTCAAGGGCTGCAAGGCGTTCTTCAAGCTCTTTTTCTCTTTTGTTAGATGAGGAAAAAAGGCTGATTGACTTTGTGTTGGCATCACTTCCAGCTTTTTGCCTGAAATATTCAGAAGTAATAAGCATGGGGGAATTAATAATTTTTCTTTCCCATTCCTCGTTTTTTGCCTGTTCCTCATCTGTTTGATTTTGCGTTTTTTGTGGTAAATTAGCGTTTTTTGAAGTATCTTTGGTGGAGCAGGCAGTATTAAAAAAAATTAAAAACAAAAAGGTTAATATTAGGTATATTATATTTTTCATAAGAAAAAAATTATAACTCAGGTTTTATGTTTTTGAAAGTTTAAAATAAATCTTTTTTTAATGTCATGTCTATGAATATATAAACTTCTTATTTAGTTTTATTTTATCATTGAAAAGTAAAGTAATTTATAGTAATTTGAAAAAAATTTAAGTTTTTGCTTAAATTAAGGATTGGGGATTACAAGAAGTTTCAAAATTTAATATAAACAATCAGTGGAAATCAGCAGTCATATATGAGACCAGAGTTAAGAATCTGATTTTTAAAAAGTCAGATGAATGTATTGAAATCAGGTTTTTTACAAAAGAAGAAGCCCTTAAGGAAAATCTTTATCCGATTGTCATTGAATTTATAAAGGAATACGAGCCAGACAGGCATTAGCTTAAAGGAATGTCTGTTAAATTATGAAATATAAGATTAATTAACTTTTATCATAATTAATCGCCTATGAATCTTTGAAATTGATGCTTGCAATACAAATATATTTTTATAATATTAGTTTTGCTCATCATTAAACTATGGAGGTATAAAAAAATGAGGTGTCACGAAATTACTTATGAAATTTTTGGAGACGACATGCAGGCTGTTGAGGTGGAACTTGATCCCAATGAAACCGTTATTGCCGAGGCAGGCGCAATGAACTGGATGGATGACGGAATTTCCTTTGAGGCAAAGATGGGGGATGGTTCACAACCCAATAAAAGCATGTTGGGAAAATTAATGGATGTTGGCAAAAGGGCATTGACAGGTGAGTCTCTTTTTATGACTCATTTTACAAACATAAGCGGCATAAAAAGAAAAGTTGCCTTTGCGGCGCCTTATCCCGGAAAGATTATCCCTGTTAATATGGCTGAAATAGGCGAGGAAATAACCTGCCAGAAAGATGCCTTTTTATGCGCAGCCCTTGGAACAGAGGTTACAATTGCCTTTAATAAGAGGCTTGGAGCAGGATTTTTTGGCGGCGAGGGATTTATCCTTGAAAAATTAAGGGGTGACGGCATGGCTTTTATACATGCAGGTGGGACTATTGTAAGAAAACAGCTTAACAATCAGCTTATCAAGGTTGACACAGGGTGTATTGTTGCTTTTACCGGAAACATACAATATGACATTCAAATGGCAGGCAACTTAAAATCAGTGTTTTTTGGTGGTGAGGGTTTATTTCTTGCAACTTTACAGGGATCAGGAACAGTTTATCTTCAGAGCCTCCCGTTTTCAAGGCTTGCAGACAGGGTAATCCAGCATGCGCCATCAATGGGTGGGAGTTCAAAGGGTGAAGGTTCTGTGTTGGGCGGTTTTGGAAGGATGCTCGGAGGAGCCTAAGGCTTTATAAATTTTAGCGTAGTTCTAAAAATATCTATTTATGAAAAATAACCATGTAAAAAATTTGAGATTGCTTCGCCACCTTTCGTAATGACAGACATTATCATTGCGAGGAACAATGTGGCGAAGCAATCTAATTTTTAGAGGTTGGCTTTATTTTTTAAGGTATTTAAATAAAGCGCTTACAGACAACGCCTGTTTGTTTTATTAGTTTTCTGCCAGGGAGTCGTTAAAACTAACCTCAATATGGGCTGCCTGTATCATTTTACCCTGATAGTTCACCTGTGGTTTGATAATTCTTGAAATTAAAAATTCGTTTTGTTTCAGGTTTTCATTTGATTTAAAGGTTGTCTGAGCCTTCATTCCCTTGTCATATGGTTTATTTAACATATCAACAATTTCATAACCATTTGCCATTAAACTGTCAACAACCCTATCAACTGCCGCTACCAACTGTTTTAAGCCCTTTGTGTCACTGTCCATGTTTTGAATGTTTTTGTTGATTCTCGAAATTTCATCTGCAATTTTCAGTATAAGTGAATGATCAGGTTGAGCTAAATTTATGATATCTTCCTGCTGTTTTTTTACTATTAAAAATTGTTCTAATAATTCAACCAATTTACAATCTGCCATGAAGATTTCATTGTCAAAACTATTTCTTATTCTTGCAAGCTCATCAGTTAAATCGTTTTTAAAAGTGTTTTTTTCTTTATGAATCTGGGCGATTATTTCCAGAAAAGATTTTTTTAGATAAAAGTAACTGGCAAACAAAAATAAAATAGTTAAAAAAATTATAAAAGTTATAAAAAGAAAGTATGAATTAAAAAATTTCAGGTATTTTTGAGAATAGCGATAGTCATTTTGTAAGATATTAATGTTTTTTTCAAAAAAAGACCTTTGTTCTGTTAGTTTTGACTCTAATTTTTTAAGAGAGTTATTCAGATTAGAGTTTATTTGTGTTAATTCATTTTGAAATTTTATAGCATTATTTTCTAGTTCGGAATTTATAGTTTGTATTTTTGAATCTACAGATTCTATATTTTTATTTGTTTCGATATTATTATTTTCTATTTTTTTTGAGATATTTTTTTCAAGAATTTTAAGATTATTTTTATTATTATCTATATCATTTTTTATTTCTTCTATGTTATTTTTTAATTTATATTGGTTATTTTCTATTTTTTCCAATTTATTTTTTAATATTGTTATTTCAGTATTATTTTCATCTGCAAAGAGATTATTTATTGATATGCTATTTAGATAACTAAACAGGATGACAATAAATACAATTTGTTTTAATAATTTTTTCATTTTAATTTAAGATAAATTTTTTGAATTTCCCCATGTGAAGAATTGATAAAGGAGGTTGGTATGACAAAAGGACTTTTCAGATTAATCTTCATAAAATTTAATATAATATAAAATAAAAATAATACGTCAAGATATCTTTATATATTTTTTGTTACAAAATAAATATTGTAATATTGTAATAATGAAAGTTTTGTTTTTAATGACTGTTAAATTAAAATCTTAATTTTCAAGCTTTTTGGGGATGAAATTATTACTAATACATACAAAAGTAAAGTCACTAAGTATCATTTTAGAAAAAAATTAAAGTCTTTGCTGTTGAATGTCTTAATATGTGTCCTGATGTCTACAAAAATAAAGATATTAAGCCTGATATGGCAAAAACTATCTTATTTTGCAACCATTGTCCTTAATATATCAGCGGCGCTAACCATGTTGTCAGCGGTTTTACCAATATTTTCCACAAGCCTTATGAGATAATAGACTGTGAATGTATCCTTAAAATCCCTGAATATTGTTTCTTTTAATTGATTTTCAATTGTATCTGCCTCTGTTTCCTTTTTACGGAGATTTCTTATCACTTCCTTGATCCTATCCCTTATTGTCTCATCACCGGTTTGAAAAAATGCCTTAACATCGCTTAGGAGGTCTGGAAAAAATGAGCTGATTTCAAGACATTTTTTAAAAAGTCCCGTTATATCCTCTTTGATGGACAATTTAAGCGAGATTTGTTTATAGCTAAGCCAGTTAACAAGTTCTTCCGCAGTATTTGCAATATTATCCTGTTCCGCCAGATACATAAAAAGCTCAAATTTATCAATGGGCATGATTATCCCGCGGGGGAGATGGGATCTGACATTTCTTTTAATGAGGTCAGCCGCGTGCTCCAACTGCAAAACCTCGTCCTTACACTTGTTAAAAAGGGTAATATTATTGTCAAAATATGCGTTAAGTGTAAGATATGTCTTTTCCATGCACATATTAATATATCTTGCATGGTTATGAAGACATTCAAGGGGCTCTCTTTTTGTTATATCTGAAGCGCATAGTTCCGAAGGATTAATGAGGGCTGGGGTTTTTTCTTTTCCAAATAAGCTGGTTTGATTAACAGGGGCATCTTTTTGCCTTTTTTGGGATAAAAAAGCCTCGTTTGAGAGATGTTTTATGGTTTGCCCTTCCACAAAAAAAACAACATGCTCTGCTATATTTGTCGCAAGGTCAGCTATCCGTTCAATGTTAAGGGCAAGGATAATATTATAAACACCTGATTTTACATCTGTTCTGTCTATTTCCATGGAGTTTATTTCTTCATTTATTACATTATTATATAATTCATCCACCTGTTTGTCTGTGTCTCTTATATTAAATGCAAGACTGCTATCACTGAAAACAAAGGCGTTTATGCTCTCTCCAAGCATTTTTATGGCGATAGATGCCATATCAATTGTGCCAGGTGACCATACGCCAATGGCATCGCTTTTAAATAATGCTATTATTTGTTCGGATATATTGACTGCATGGTCTCCAACTCTTTCAAGTTGTTCTGATATTTGTTTGGCAGAAAGAAGAAATATAAGATCATTGTCTTTGGGTGAATAAGTAAGAATTATATTTAAAATAATTTTATCTATATTGTTTTCAAATTCATCAATTTGCTTATCTCTTGCAACTATCTCATGCGCAAGTTCCATATTATTTTGTTTAAATGCAAGAATGGAGCTTTTAACTGTGTCTTCCACCAGAGAAGACATTTGGAGCAATGTATTTTTAACATCTGCAATTTCTGTTTTTAATGTGTTCATAAAAAACCTTCTATGTGTTCAAATGCGTTTTTTATATGATTTATTACATAATTATTTTTATCTTTTTTTATTGTAATAACATCAAATCTTATATTTTCTGTAGAATGGTTTCTACTATTAAGATAATAAAAAGCTGTCTTTATAATTTTCATGATTTTTTTCTGTGTTAAAGATTCTTCGGGCAAGCCGAAATTAAAGCCACGCCTTGCCTTGACCTCAATGAAAACAGTACTATTATTGGCAATGTCACTTGCAATAATATCAATCTCCCCGTATCTGGTTCTGAAATTTCTTTCAATTATTTCAAAACCTCTGGCCGCAATATAATCACAAGCCATATCTTCGGAAAACTCACCGAATTTATTCATAATAATATTTTTATAGATAATTAAGTTTAATAACAAAATGATAATATTATGTCACTATAATGTTATAGTTTTGTTACAAATTAAAACAGTTTAAATGATTTTCTGTGAATTGGAGTTATTCCTGATTTTTTTATTGCAATTTTATGCAGATTTGTGCCGTATCCTTTATGTATGGAAAATTTATATTCGGGATATATGGCGTGATATTGCTTCATAATATTATCTCTGTGGACTTTTGCAAGAATGGATGCGCATGAAATGGTGTGTGATAGTTTGTCGCCTTTTATAATGGTCTTTTGGGGGATATTGGTGGATGGTATGGAAGCATTTCCGTCAACCAGTATGCAGGAGGGAACAACATTTAATCCTTTAACTGCATGATGCATGGCTTTTAACGAGGCATTTCTTATATTTATCCTGTCTATTTCTTCGGGTTCTATAAGACCAAAAGCATAGGACAGGGCAAGATTTATAATTTGTGAGAAGAGCGCTTCTCTTTTTTCACAACTCAGGAGTTTTGAGTCATTAATACCTTTTATTGTCACATCCGCAGGCATTATAACGGCGCATGCCACAACAGGGCCTGCGAGGCAGCCTCTGCCCACCTCGTCAACACCTGCGATTATATTAAATCCAATACTCCGCATCTCCTTTTCATAATAAAGATTATTAGTGGAGCATTCCGCTGGGTATAGCATTTATCTCGTCTGGGTTTTTGAACGAAGTTTTTGCCTGATTGCTTTTGCGGATAGATTTCTTATATAGAAAAGTTTTGCCCTGTTATGACGTCCTTCCTGAACAACTTCAACCTTGTCAATTCTTGGTGAATGAAGATGAAAAATCCTTTCAACACCAACGCCAAATGAGTTTTTTCTCACGGTAAAGGTTTCATTGATACCTGAACCTCTCATAGCAATTACAATGCCTTCAAACATCTGGATTCTTTCTTTTTCTTCAGTTTCCTGGATTTTAACAAATACTTTCACGGTGTCACCTGGTCTGAAGGTTGGAATGTCCATTCTCATTTCATCAAATTCAATGATTTTAATCTTGTTCATTTTATTACCCCTGTATTTTTTAGTTCATTTATTGTATTATAAATTCTGTCAAGTATTATTCCGGCGGCACATCTTACTGAAAGATGATTATATTGACTATTTCCTTCTATTGGTGACAGGATATAATCTGCATTTTCAAGAGCATAAGGTGAAAGACCGTGAGCTGTGCCAAAAAGTAAAAGATATTTATTTACCATATTATCTGAAAAAAGTCTATATAAATTTTCCCATTTTATTTGATTTTCATTTTTTTTTGCAGTGGTGGCAATTGTAATTGGCTGCTTGCCAGTACGACCCAAAATTTCGTTTTTCGCATCATCTATAGAAGATACAATCCGTATATTTAAAAATGCCTCTTTTCTGTCGGGATTTGACCTTGATCCGCTCCCGTTTGTCCAGTGTTCAATGATCTTATTCACAAGTATTTGCTGGGTTTCGGATGGGGTTATTATATAAAAATATCCTGAAGTGTATGTTCTTATAAGCCTTGCCATGTCATGTATATCAAGGTTTGTCACTGAGGAAGTTATAATATTGCCGTTTCTTTCAGTAACCGGATAGTGCGCAAGACCTACATGAAATACGGGTTGATTTTCCATTTTTTAATAAGGTTCTTTATTAAGATTATGGTCTGATAAAAGGTCAGGTCTTCTTGCCATTGTTATTCTTTCAGACTGATCTCTTCGCCACTTTTCAATTTCAAAATGATTGCCGGATAAAAGTATTTCAGGAACATCAAGCCCCATAAAAGTCCTTGGCCTTGTATATTGGGGATATTCAAGCAATTTCTGTGAAAAACTATCTGTTTCAGGTGATATTTCACAACCAAGCACATCAGGAATCAGGCGTGTTACTGACTCAATAACCACCATTGAAGCTACCTCTCCGCCGTTTAGTATGTAATCGCCTATTGAAAGCTCCATATCGGAACAAAGGACAGAGACTCTTTCGTCAATTCCTTCATATCTTCCGCAGATAAAGACAATTCTTTTACAGTTGGATAAATCATCGGCAATTTTTTGATTAAAAAGAGCGCCTCTTGGGGAAAGCAGTATTATTTTGTCAATTTTCGGGGATTCAGTCTTAAGATATGTGACTGCTTCATAAATTGGTTCAGGCTTCATAACCATTCCAGCGCCGCCGCCAAAAGGCCTGTCATCCACTGTCTTTTGTCTGTCATGGGTAAAATCACGGAGATTATGTGTTTTTATCTGAATAAGACTTTTTTTGCAGGCGCTTCCCATTATGCCTGTTTCCATGAAATTATTAAAAAATTCAGGGAATATGGTTATGATGTCAAACCGCGTCATTTATATCAATTAATCCCGGAATAACATGAAAGATTATGATTTTTTTTTCTTTGTCAATGGAGGTCAGAAAGGGGAAAATGCCTGGTATCATCACTTCTTTTTTATTATGATCAATTATAAAGATGTCGTAAATGCCGTTATTTACTATTTGTTCAACGGTTCCTAAAAAATTGTTGCCTGTGTCATAAGCAAGATAACCCGGCGCCTCAAACCAGTAATAGGTATTTTCACCTGATTGCATGATTTGTTTTTTATCAATATAGATGTCCTGATCCCGTAATTCTTCACATTGATTCCTGTTTTCAATCTCCTCAAGGCTTAAAACAAAGTTATTTTTTTGCCTTCGGATTTTTTTTATATTAAAAGAACAGGAATTTGATGTGTATATTTTTTTTATATTGAAAATATATTCGTTTAATCTGGGATCAGGAAATATTTTAATCAGTAATTCCCCTTTAATCCCTTGTGGCTTCAGGATTTTACCGATTAAACATAGATCGTCATGCTTTTTAAAGATATTATCAGTTATTTCATTCAATTATTCAACTATTTTGAGATTTGCTTTTCTTTTTAGCTTTGTCGCAGCCGCAGAAAGTATAACCCTCATAGCGCTCACAGTCCTTCCGTGTTTTCCGATTACCTTTCCGATATCTGTTTTATCAACCTTTAGATTGTATTCTGTGCCCTGTTCTGTTTCAGTTTCAGAAATTTCAACATCTTCTGGCTGATCAACCAGAGCCTTTGCCATGAATTCAATTAAATCTTTCATAAATAGCTGTTTCTCCGCTTTTTTCGTTTTTTGACTTATTATCCGTTAGACGACCTGTAAGTCTTTATAAGATTTCCAACTGTATCAGAGGGTGTTGCCCCTGCATTAAGCCAATGATCTAATCTTTCTTCATTAAGTTTGACCATTGTGGGGTTCTGAAGAGGATCGTATGTTCCAATAAGATCAAGAAATTTTCCGTCTCTTTTTGACTCTGAATTTGCGACCACAATCCTGTAATAAGGTCTTTTTTTCCTTCCGTATCTTGCAAGTCTTATTCTAACTGCCATTTTGTTCTCCTTTTTATATTTATTAAGTTATTGTAAATTTCCAAACATTCCCTTGGCTAAATTGCCAATATTTTTCATTCCTTTCATCTTGCCCTGCTTCATTTTTTTCATCATTCTTTCCATTTCAGTATAGTTTTTAAGCAGTTTATTTACATCCTGAACGGTTGTTCCGCTTCCTGTCGCAATCCTTTTTTTTCTGCTTGCATTAATTATTGCGTGCTGCCTTCTTTCAAGGAGTGTCATTGAGTCAATTATGGCAACAATTTGTGTAAGCTCTTTTTCTTTGGGAAGCATATCTTTAACCTGCTTTATCTTATTAAAACCGGGTATCATCGAGATAATCTGTTCCATTGAGCCAAGCTTTCTTATTTGTATAAGGTGTTCCTTGAAATCTCCCAGAGAAAACTCGTCTTTTTTTAGCTTTTCCTGTAATTCAAGGGCTTTTTCAGGGTCAAGGTTTGCCTGTGCCTTTTCAATAAGGGTAAGGACATCTCCCATCTGAAGAATGCGGTTTGCAATTCTTTCAGGATAGAATTGTTCAAGGGCATCTGCTTTTTCACCGACACCAACAAATTTTATGGGTTTTTCAGTGACATATTGTATTGAAAGCGCAGCTCCGCCCCTGGAGTCGCCTTCCATTTTTGACAGGACAAAGCCTGTGATTCCTATGGTTTCATCAAATTTTTTCGCAATATTAACTGCTTCCTGACCTGTCATGGAATCTACAACAAGAAGAACTTCCTGTGGTTCTGCAATTTCTTTCAGATCTTTTAATTCCTGCATTAAATTTTCGTCAATCTGAAGTCTTCCGGCAGTATCCACGATTATTGTATCAAAATCGTTAACCATTGCCTTGTTTATGGCTGATCTAAGCATTTCAGCAGGTTTTAATGATGTTTCAGAGGGAAAGACATCAATGCCAAGGCTTTTTCCCAGTGTTTTTAACTGGTCAATGGCATTTGGTCTGTATATATCAACAGAAACAAGATATGGTTTTCTGCCTTTTTTTCTTAGAAACAAGGCAAGTTTTGCGCAGGTTGTTGTTTTGCCTGATCCCTGAAGTCCTGCAAGGATTATAACAACAGGTTGTTTGCCAGCAAGGTTAAGAGATGTTTGATAGCCGCCAAGAAGCTTTATTAATTCTTCATGTACAATTTTTATAACCTGCTGTCCGGGCGTGAGGCTTTCCATTACTTCCTGACCCACAGCCCTTTCTTTTATCCTGTTTATAAATTCTTTGACAACCTTAAAATTTACATCTGCCTCAAGAAGGGCAAGACGCACCTCTCTTAGGCCTTCGTTTACGTGCTCTTCAGTGAGTTTTCCGTAACCTTTAAGGCGTTTAAAGACATTATTTAGTCTTTCTGAAAGGTTTTCAAACATAAAAAATATAATTTAGATTAAAAAAATAAACTATTTAATATAGCAGGTTGTTGATATTTGTCAAGAATTAATTGAAATTTTTAAATAAATTAAGTTTGTTTTTTAACGGTTTGTAGCTATAAGATTAATAAAATTTTTTATTGAAATCACCTTCTGAAGGTCATTTTCTGTTATTTTATCCTTGCTTAACAAAAAACAACCAATTGGTTTTTCAGATACAATTAAAGGGGAAAGGCAAACATCTGTCTCTGCGATCTCACTTTTTTCAGGCAGAGCTTTTAATATGTCCTTCCATTTTAAAATAACATCCTTTCTCATATCAAAGGCATCCTTTATAGATTTTTGTTCGGATGGAAAAGGCATATTGATAACTTCCTTAAAATATTTTGCCTTTAATCCGATGCCGTATCTTACAATAATACTTTTTTTGTCAAATCTTAACAGGCAGCACAGCACATTGTCAAATCCAACACCTTTGTGAAATACCTCCATTGCAAGCAGATAAAGATGACCAAGGGAGTTTGTTTCATTTATATTATAGGCTGTTAATTGGCCAAAAAGCTGCCAGAAAATCGTTTCCTTTTCAGTAGAATCCGTTGTGATGCCTTTTAAAAGACCTGATGTGGCTGAGTCATCTTTTTTAAGAACTTTGACATCAGAGTCTTTATCTGTAAGCAGGTTAACGTCAATTTTATCCAGAGATGTCTTGAAATCAGGGGAACAAACCAGGGTGTTTTTAATTGAGTCATTTAAATGATTTAATATGGTATTACTCTTTACTTTGGTTAATTCATGAAGATTTGAGAGATTTTTTTTGCTTTCATCAAGTCTTAAATCAATTGAATTATCAATGAAAGAATATATTTCCCTGATGATTTTTTTAGATTCTGCCTTTGGGCTTTTTTCCAACGATTTAACATCTTCCATAAAAGTCAGGAGGTTTTTGGGTAAATTCCACTTTTCAATAACTTTCGTAGAAATTTCTTTCCACATTCTTTTAATCAATCTTTTATCTTCGTAAGCGCCATGTTGCTCAAGATGTCTAACATGTTTGTATGTATCGAGGTTATATAATGCCAGAAAAACCCTGCTTAAATTTGTAAAAAGCGCGCCTAAAAATATTTCCTCTCTTTTCTGTGTTTCAAATTCAGAGATTAATTTTTCGGCAAGATAGGCGGCGCAAAATGATTTTGCTATAATTTCAGTGATTATTTCCTTGTTTTCTTTGGGAATAAGGTCAATAATAGCCATGCTTAAGGCAATGTCTCGTATGGTGTTAAATCCAAGAATAATCACTGCCCTTGTAATGGTTGATATGTATGTGCCCCATCTGTTAAAATAGAATGTATTGACTGTATTTAAGACCTTGCTAATAAGTCCGTAGTCTTCAAGAATTATTGAGGCAAGGTCCTGTGAAGATAATTTATCAGTTTCATCAAGATTTATTATTTTTATCTGGGTTTCAGAGAGACACGGCAGTAAATTGCTGTCAGATTCTTCTATTAGTTGTTTTGTAAGGGCGCTGGTATTGGTAAGATTAAAGTTTATCATCTGGTAATAAGAAAAAGCGGTTGCAGGATTTGTGGTTTTTTAAAGGTGAAATCAAAATTATTAGTCTTATATTTTTTTATTATTTACATTGAAAATATTTTTTTTTATATTTGTTAATTTAACAAGTTTTTAGAAATTTTCAACTTTACTGGAAATGATATTTTTTTGATGTATTTTTCATTATTTTTGATTGGATAAATTAAAGAACATGCTTTTAATTAACAAAATACCGGAACTTTTAGCCCCAGCAGGGGATATTGAGCGTTTAAAGACCGCTGTGCTCTACGGCGCTGATGCCGTGTATATTGGTGGCAAACAATTCAGCCTCCGGGCAAAGGCAATAAATTTTACTCCAGATGACATGCGTGAGGGAGTTATTTATGCCCATGAGCGCGGCGTTAAAGTCTATGTTACAGTGAATATCTTTGCGCATAACAGGGATTTTGAAGGGCTTTATGATTATTTGTCATTTTTAAATGAAATCAGGGTTGATGCTGTCATTATTTCTGACCCTGGAATTTTATCCCTTGTCATTGAAAAATTACCAAACCTAAACATTCATTTAAGCACCCAGGCAAATGTGACCAACCTCTATAGCGCAAAATTCTGGGAAAAACATGGCGCTAAACGCCTTAATCTTGCAAGGGAGCTTTCTTTTAATGAAATCAAGCAGGTAAGGGAGGCAACAAAGGCTGAGGTTGAGATATTTGTTCACGGAGCTTTATGCATTTCCTATTCAGGCAGGTGTTTTTTAAGCCTATACCTTACAGACAGGGATGCAAACAGGGGAGAGTGCGCCCAGCCCTGCCGCTACCACTACAGACTTGAGGAAAAGAAAAGACCAGGCGAGTTTCTTCCCATAGAAGAAGACAATCGCGGCGCCTATATCTTTCACTCAAAGGATATGTGCCTTTTAAGGAGGCTTCCTGAACTGATTTCCATTGGTATTGACAGCATAAAGATAGAGGGCAGGATGAAAAGCCCATATTATATAGCATCTGTTGTGAGATTATACCGCGCTGCCCTTGATTTTTGGAAAAATCGTGGAATTACTGATAATCCAAAAGATGATAAACTCCCTGATAAATTTTTTGATGAATTAAAAATAATAGGCACAAGGAGTTTTACAGAAAATTTCTTTGACGCCCCACCAACCCAAAAGGATATGCTCTATGACCGTGAACGGGTTGAAAACGACTATGTTTTTACAGGTGTTATTGAAGAAACAGGAGAAGACACCCTTGTTAAGGTTAAAGGCAAGATTAAAGTGGATGATTACATAGAATATATGGAAAAAGGACTTGATATCAGGAGCTATCGCATATTATCAATTACAGATTTGAATGGAAATTCTATGAATGAGGCAAATCCTGAGCAGATAGTAAAGATTGTAACCGAACCGCAAATGGATAATATTGAAAAAAACGGGGTGTTCAGGAAAAAGGTGGCTTAAATCTTTCTCTTTTCTCTTGCGGATAGCGCTGCTCCTTTTTTAAAGGTTACACCCCGATGTTCTGCAATAAATTTTTTGTCCAGCATTTTTGATATTATCCTTTTTTATAATGAGTATATCCTCACTCATCAATAATGATGAAAGCTATAATAAAATTCTTTCAATTAAAGGAGACAACTATTCTGACGCATAAGGTTCCTCCTATTTTTCTAAACACAGAACACCCCATCTAAATCTCCAAATTAGCAAGACAAGAGACAACCCCCTCTAAATCTCCCCCTTGAAAAGGGGGAGTTAGAGGGGGTTCACACCTCTTCCGTCTTAAATTCACTATAGCCCTCATAATAATAACTTACATCTATCCCTTTCATAAAGAGAGCTTTGTCATCAATTTCATCGGTAAGGGCTTGTTTCAGAAGAAATTTAATCTCAATATCTTTTACCACACTTCTTTGCATGGCAGAAAGGTAGTCCTCTTTATCAACAAGATTCCAATCTATTACCTGCTTAATCTCTTTTTTGAGCATGAGGTCAAGCCATATACGAGTAGCCCTTCCGTTTCCTTCTCTGAAAGGGTGGGCAATATTCATCTCAACATATTTTTCAATGATTTGGTCAAATGTTGTCTGTGGCATTTTATCTATATAATCCAATGAATTTTGGAGATACATAAGTGGAACAAAACGAAAATCTCCCTTAGAAATATTTACTATTCTTATTTTTCCCGCAAAATCATATATCTCTTCAAAAAGATAGTTATGAATATAGGCAAGTCCTTCAAAAGCGCCTACTTTTACTTTGGAAATATCTCCCGTATCAAAAAGCTGTTTAGCTTTCTTCTTGCTGATTTTCTCTTCCGCTTTTGATAATTCTATCTGATTGGTTATATTTAATTTATTTTCTAAAATCATGCTTTCAACTCCTTTACATTTAACCACAGAATACACTTGGTTACCCCCTCTAAATCTCCCCCTTGAAAAAGGGGAGACTTTTAAAGCTTTTCAATCTTGTCCTCCCCCTTGCCAAGGGGGAGTTAGAGGGGGTAAATCTCCTCAACAATCTTATCAATTTCAGTACGCAGCTTATCTATCTTTGCAACGGTAGTTTTAATTTCTTCGTTTAGCTTTACTATATCAATAACCTCTCTTGTGTCTTTAGCTTCCACATAAGAACTTACCGACAGGTTGTAATCATTTTCCGCTATTTTATTATAATCAACAGATTTTGCAACATGAGGAGTCTCTTTTTTACAGCGAATGTTCCGCCACCCAAA
>DYOW01000137.1 GCA_020720325.1 Desulfobulbus propionicus | reverse complement strand
GGAGGGAGCAGTTAGTCTCCACTCCCTTGATGGGAGGGGATTAAGGGGAGGGTGAATAGAATATAACAGTTTGAAGGCATTTTTCATAATTGACCCACTCAATTTCATATAGAACCCCTTTTTTTTATTCTTTGTTTTTTCCCCTGATTAATGCCTCTGGATGCCTTTCAAGATAATCTGAAAGATTCCTGAGAGATCCTGCGGCGCCTGAAAGTTCTTTTAATAATGTATTAAATTCATATATAAGCTGGGAATCTTCAGAAAATGTGCCAAGTGTCTTTTCAGTCTGCTTTAGCGCCGAGCTTGCGTCTTTTAATGTCTCATTAGTGGTTTGTGAGAGCTTTTGTGAGATCTTTATAAGCTCATTCATGTCTTTTTCAATGGTTGCCATTGTTTGTCTTGCCTGTAAAAGGGTATCTTGTGTCACAACGAGGGATTTATCGGCGGTTTCAGTCACCTTTGTCAGATTAGTAAGAAGGGGATCCATTTTTTTGTCAAGGCGCTCAATAAACCTTTGCGTATCATTTAAAGTGGCGTTAACCGATGCGATGCTTTCCCTTGTCTCCGCCGCATTAACCAGCTTTTCAACCCCGCCAACAACACTGTCAAGTTTTCTTACCATATCCTTTAATGGAAGGTCGTTTAATGTCCGCTCAAGCTCTTCAAGTCTTGTGGGAACAACAGGAATTTCCTGAAAATCTTTTACATATCCCAGAAGTGTGATTGGAGTTCCAGGGAAAAAATCAAGGGCAACAAGAAGCTGTCCTGTCACAAAGCTCTGAATCTGCAACTGCGCCCTTAATCCCTTTACAATGGCGCTGTCAATCTGATCCCTTTCAAGACTAAACACGTCTTTTCCTCCAAGGTCAGAAGGGTCTAACTCAATAAAAACAGGGATATTTATTTTTTTTTCAGCATCAGACATCATAATTTTTATGTCTGTGACACTGCCTATTTTAACTCCTCTGAACATCACAGGAGCGCCCACATTTAAGCCCTTTATTGATGTGTCAAAGAAAACAATAAATTTTTTGGTATCCTTAAAAAATCTTCCTGAACCAAAAATAACAACAGCCACAATAAAAAGCACAAGAGCTCCTATAACAAATATACCTATTAAGGCTTTTTCCGCCTTTTTAACCATTATTTTCCTCCATAAAGCTGCTTAAATCTTTCTGCCCTCTCCCCTTGTTAAAAACTTTATAAGCTTGGGGTCATCTGATTTTTCAAGAAGTTCCTTTG
Source organism: Desulfobulbus propionicus (assembly GCA_020720325.1). GTDB lineage: Bacteria > Desulfobacterota > Dissulfuribacteria > Dissulfuribacterales > DYOW01 > DYOW01. The sequence continues at coordinate 1,977 of DYOW01000137.1, read as the reverse complement.
GATTTCCTGACGCTGTCATTGTCTTTGTGTCAGGATCAAGAAATACCGAATTATTTCCAATTGCAAATATGCTTGCAAGTTCATGGGTCACAACAACAACTGTAGCGCCAAGGCTTTCCCTCAGCTCAAGTATAAGGTCATCAAGAAGCCTTGCGCTTATGGGATCAAGTCCCGCTGAAGGCTCATCAAAAAAAAGTATCTCAGGGTCCAAAGCTATTGCCCTGGCAAGACCAGCCCTTTTTCTCATGCCGCCGCTTATCTCCGAGGGATAATAGTCTTCAAAACCTCCAAGCCCCACAAGGGCAAGTTTTAACGACGCCACCTCTCTTATTTCTTTTGACCTTAAACAAGTGTATTGCTCAAGAGGGATGGCGATATTCTCAGCAAGGGTCATGGAGCTCCACAGAGCGCCGCTTTGATAGAGAATTCCAAAGCGTTTCATGATGCTTTCCTGTTCCTGCTGGGAAGCATTCCAGAAATCAAAGCCATTATAAAAAATCGAGCCTTTATGGGGTGATTTTAAACCAATAAGGAGTTTTAATAAAGTGCTTTTTCCGCAGCCGCTCCCGCCCATTATAATAAAAATATCACCGTCATTAATCTTAAAATTCAAATTCTGCATTAAGATAAAGTCGCCATAGCCAAAGGCAAGTTCTTTTGCCTCAATCTGGGGCATTGACATATCTTTTTTTATGTTTGCCTGTGTCATATTCCCAGAACCTCACAGCTAAATGTTATTATTGCAGTGGCAATAACTATTAAAACAATGGCGGTGACAACCGCTGATGTTGTGGCGTTTCCTACTTCAGATGCGCTTCTTCCGCACTGCATTCCGCGTAAGCATCCTGCAAAAGAAACAAGGATTCCAAAGACAAAACTGTGAAAAAGACCTATCCAGAAGTGGGTGAGGGTGATCGCCTGCCTGGTCTGGAGATAAAATTCCATAAAAGTAAGGTCAAGCATGAAAATACCAACAATAAATCCGCCGATAATGCCCATAAAATCAGCATAAACACAGAGAAACGGCATCATAATGGTTAGTCCAATCATCCTTGGAAGCACAATAAATTCCATAGGAGGTATGCCAAGGGTTTTTAGAGCGTCAATCTCTTCATTTACCTGCATTGTGCCTATTCTTGCCGCAAATGCAGCGCCTGTTCTTCCAGCCATTATCACCCCAGTCATTATCGCCGCCATTACCCTTACCATGCCTATTCCAACAATATCAGCGACAAAAATCTGCGCCCCAAACTGCCTGAGTTGAATTGCGCCCACAAAGGCAAGGATAAGCCCCACCAGAACAGATATAAGAGAAACTATAGGCAGGGATTTTGCCCCTGAGTCAATAATAACCTCAAAAAGGTCGCTAAAGCGAAAATTTGCCTTGCCAAGATAGAATTTTACAGTTGCATCTGCCAGACCGCCTATAAACTCAAATATCTGGTTTATCTCTTTCATGGTCTTGATAGTGTAATCGCCTGTTTCAATCAAAAAATTTTCTTCTCTGTTCTGTTTGGAGACATCTTTTCTCTGATGTTCAGGGGAGGCAAGCTCAAGAAGCCTTTTCACACCTTGAGGCAAGCCTGAACTATCAAGATTAATATTTTGGTTTTTGCAGAAAGCGGATAATTTTTGAAGAAAAAGCAAAATAGCAGAGTCCCAGGAAAGGAGTTCGTCTGAATTTATGATTATTTCTTTTATATTTGGATATGCCGCTATTTCTTTCTCAAATTTTGTAAAAATCATGATATTTCTCTCAAGTTTCCAGTCTCCTGAGACAAATATCGTGATTTGGTTGTCTGAACGTTTTTCTATTTTTAAGTATTTTTTTTGCGGCATTATTTAATTGGATAGCATAAAAAATTTTGGAATTTTTTTATCATAATAGCAGAAGCAACGAAAAACAATCTAAATTTTTTTGATTTTAAAATAGAGTTAAGGGTAGCTCTAAAAATATCTATTTTTAGATTGCCTTAA
>DYOW01000136.1 GCA_020720325.1 Desulfobulbus propionicus | reverse complement strand
TTGGCGGAACATCCGATAAAAAATGAAAAAGAAAAAAATTGGAAAGTACCCTATTTGTCTCAGGAACACTTAAAAGACCTCTGGGTAGCTGATTATAAATATGAAAATAATTTTTCCAAAAACGCGTCTTCATTTGTCGCTTCATCAGGGGCAAACAAAAAATGGGACACAACCATTGAAGATATCCGCAATAAAAAAGTTTCCATGGATGATAAATCATGCTTGTTAGATAATCTTAAAGCTTGCAATTAATAAAAATTATACGATATTTTATCCTTCCTGCCCGGAATATTTTTTATAAAGCTGACCGCAGGCTGCCATGATGTCGCTTCCCTTGCTTTTTCTGATAACAGATGTGAAGTTTTTATCAAGAAGAATCTGTTGAAATGCAGAGATTGCCTTTGGTGATGGTTTTTTAAATGGAAGCGCCTCGCATTCATTAAAAGGTATAAGGTTTATCTTTGCCTTGATATTGCTTAATAGCCTTACAAGCCTCCTTGCGTCAGAAGGGGAGTCATTTAAGTCTTTAATAAGGATATACTCAAAGGTTATGCGTTTTCTGGGGGAAAGGTTATATTGCCTGCATGCATTAAGAAGCATTTCAAGGGGGTATTTTCTGTTTATCGGCATTAACATATCCCTTGTTTTATCTTCAGTCGCATGAAGGGATATTGCAAGACCGGCATCAAGGGTTTCCCCAAGCTCAAGCATCTCAGGAATAAGACCTGAGGTGGATACGGTGATATGCCTTAACGAGTAGTTTAATCCTATCTGGGATGTGAGAATCTTCAGCGCTTTTATAAGATTTTTAAGGTTTGCGAGAGGTTCTCCCATACCCATAAACACAAGATTTCTTGGTTTTTCAGGGAGATTGAGGGTTTTCATTATTGTCAGAACCTGTAAAACTATCTCAGAGGCAAAGAGGTTTCTCTTAAATCCCATTTTTCCTGTCATGCAAAAGGCGCATCCCATCTGGCAGCCCACCTGTGTGGATAAACAAATAGTTTGTCTTGTAGCCTCATGGATCAGGACAGATTCTACATAATTGCCGTCAAAAAGCTCAAAAACCCATTTTTTTGTCTGGTCTTTTGATGTGAATTCTTCAACAGGTTTTATATCAAAGATACTGGCGTTTTTTTTTAATTCTTCCCTTAAAGTCACAGGAAAATCGGATATATCGTCAAATCCAGTAAATTCCTTTTTCCAAAGCCATTTAAAGAGCTGTTTGCCTCGATATGCAGGCAGTCCCATGCTTTTAAACCATAATTCAAGTTTTTCAGGCGCAAGGCTTCTTACATCTGTTAAATTGTCTGTTAGCCTGGGAATAATTAAGATTTCAGGGGTATTGTTTTTGATTAAAATATTTTCAGACAGCGCATTCATTTCTTAGTGTGGATTGACCTGTGGATTCAAGGACGCTTAGCCAGAAACGGCTGTTAAGGTTAATTTGCTTTTTTTTGGATATGGCGGATTCAATGGGGACATGCACATATTTGTCGTTCCAGAGGCTTACCATCATGCTTGTTTTTCCTGTCATTGCGGCGTGCACGGCATTCTGGGCAAGGTTTGCGCAGTATAATCTGTCGGCTACGCTTGCAGGAACGCTTCTAACAATATAACTTGGGTCAATGTATCTGATGGTGACTTCCATATCAATTTTTTTGAAATAAGAAATAATTTCACTTTTGAGGAATCTTCCGATGTCTTTTAATTTTACATTTTCAGACATATCTGTTTCAGTCCCGCTGTCAGGGAAGAATTTCTGTCCGGCGCCCTCTGCAACGACAATAACAGCATGTTTTCTTGATTCAAGCCTTTTTTTGAGAGATTCAAGAAGTCCGTTTTCACCGTCAAGGTCGAAATCACTTTCAGGGATAAGGCAAAAATTAACATCTCTCAGGGCATTTGTGGCTGCTGCGGCAATAAAACCTGCATGTCTTCCCATTACCTTAACTATGCCAATTCCATTTGGGGCGCCAACTGCCTCGGTATGCGCGCACTGGATTGACTGGCATGCCATTTCAACTGCTGTTTCAAAGCCAAATGTTCTGGAAACAAGGTATATGTCATTGTCTATGGTTTTAGGAATGGCAATAAGGGAGGTTTTTAATCTTCTTTTTTCAATTTCTTCCACAATTTTTGCGCCTGCCCTGAATGTGCCGTCTCCGCCTATTAAAAAAAGCACTGATGCATTCATTCTTTCAAGGCTGTCAACTATCTGGTCAATGGGCTGATGTCCGCGGGAAGAACCAAGGATTGTTCCGCCGTATTCATGGATTCTTGTGACATTTTCAGGGGTAAATTCAACAAAGGGCAGGTTATATTCCGGGATAAAACCTCTGAAACCGTATTTGACTCCCAATATAGATTTTACACCGTATCCATAGTAAAGTGTCAGGACAATGGAGCGGATAACATCATTAATGCCGGGACAAAGTCCTCCGCAGGTGGTGATGGCGCATCTTAATTTTGAAGGATCAAAGTAAATGTGTTCTCTTGGCCCTGCAACCTCAAAGCTGAGGATTTTGTTGTCTGGATTTTTAATGCTTTTTTCTGAAATTTTTACAAGAACCCTTTCGCTGTCGTCTATAAAGCAGTTGTATATATTTCTGGAAAGCGGGGAGGATATTTTGGGTTCCCCTAAGGATTGTATTTTGGTATTAAAATCTTCATCTGGAGCAATATCATCTATAGAATAACTCAAGGCAGAATTATTGCAGTGGCAACTATTTGACATGGTAAATTTTCTCCTGAAATATCAATTTTAAGATTTTATGGTTTATTTTGAGGTTTTTCACAGCTTAGCGTTTCATATATCTCAAAATAACATTTTTTTTCACTTAGATTAAATCTGTCATAAAGACCATATGGATATTCAGTTGTGCTGCTTGCAGCAATATCAAGACATCTTGCAAGGAGTGAATCCTTTATTTGTAAATTTTCCTCAGAGCAATAGTCTTTTGCAAGGAAGACAAGCTCGCGAAGGGTCTTTAGAAGATCTGGGTCAGGTCTCTCTTTCAAGAATCGGGAAACAAAATTTTTTACATCATCTTCGGTAAAGGCTTGATACCCGCATGATTTATTAAGGTGTTCGAGATATTCGAATAAGAAGTGTTCCATGATGGCAAGCTCAGCTTCCTGCTTACGACCATCTGCCCATATCATCTCAATTAATGGAATTACGTCAATAAAATAGACATCTTTGCCTTTTATTCCATAATCTTTAAGTTTTTCAAGGGATTCCATCCTTACCCGGCTTTTTTCCATTGTGCACACCTTTTAGAAATTCAGAATAAAATAATAAAATAAGATTAAAGATTTTTTTCAGAATGTCAAGGAGTTAATGTTATTTAATTGAACTTACATATTAG
>DYOW01000043.1 GCA_020720325.1 Desulfobulbus propionicus | reverse complement strand
AATTACAAATAATAATCCAAGAAATCTTAATATAAAAATAAATTTCAAAAATTTTCAAAAAAATTATTAAGAGAAAAAAATAATAAAATTAGATATTTATACTCAAAAGCTCATAATAAAACTTATAAATGTAGCATGTGCTGCAAGTTAAAAAAATTATATGGTTTTTTTTTGGGGAAAATGAGGTGTTAAAAAAAAATCAGGCTTGGAAATGGCGCTTGGAGACTTAAATCATTGCAGGGGCAGATATGAATCTCCCCTGCAAACTACCAGTTATGAAAACAATAAGTTATTATTCCCAGGAAATCACAGTATATCTCACTGCATTTCCGCTTCTTACCCTGAAAAGAACCCTTTTATCTTTTTCAACTCCGGTTAACTTAGACATAAATTCTTTAACGTCCTTAACAGGTTGCTTATTAATTTCTTCGATTAAGGCGCCTGACTTGATTCCAACATTAAAAGCAGGGCTGCCCTGAACAACATCTGAGACAATAACGCCTTTTCCCATTTTATATCCAAGCTGAGCAGAGAGCTGGGGGGTAAGGTCTTGCACTGAAAAGCCTAATTTCTCAAGTATTGAGCCGGTATCAGCTCCTGCCGCTGTCTTTAAGTCGGCAGGTTGTTCTCCTATCACAACATTAATGTTAACGGGCTTATTATCCCTGATGATTTCAAGACTTAAATTATTTCCCGGAGAGATAAGGGCAATTTTATTTCTTAGCTCAGCAACATCAGAAATAACAGAACCATTCATTTTGGTTATAATATCCCCTTGTTTAAGCCCGTATTTTTCAGCGGGAGAATTAGGCGTTATATCAGAAATCAGAATGCCGTTTTTGTCCTTAATATTAAAGGATTTTGCAAGCTCATCATCAAGATTTTGAATAACCACTCCGAGCCATCCCCTTGTAACCTTGCCCTTACTGATAAGCTGGTCTTTAATAGACTTTGCCATATTAATGGGAATAGCAAAACCTATACCCATATATCCGCCGCTTTTTGAAAAGATTGCAGTATTCATACCCACTACTTCACCGTGGATATTTAATAAAGGACCACCTGAATTTCCGGGATTAATTGCAGCGTCTGTCTGTATAAAATCTTCATAATCATTAATGCCAACGCTGCTTCTGCCTTTTGCGCTAACAACACCCACGGTGACAGTCTGCTGCAAACCAAATGGGTTTCCTATTGCAATAACCCACTCGCCAATTTCCAATTTATCAGAATCACCGATTGTCACAAAAGGAAAGTCCCTGCCTTCAATTTTGATTATCGCCACATCAGAATGTGAGTCAGCTCCTATTATTTTAGCTGTTAAATCCCTTCCGTCCGAAAGCTTTACTTTGATGACATCAGCGCCTGAAACAACATGGTTATTTGTAAGAATATATCCGTCATGGGATATTAAAAACCCTGAACCCTGCCCCATTTGTTTAAATTTATGCGGGGAGCGCTTAGGAGCATTAGGAGCATGAGGCGACTGGGGCCCAAAAAACTTTTCAAAAAATGGATCATTAAAAAAATCAAAAGGCTCCTGATACTCAAAAGGCGATTGTCCTGCCCCACCTTTTACGCTTTTTTCAACCTGCACAGAAACCACGGCAGTTTTGGCTTTTTTTATTACAGTGGCAAATGCCTTGGCAGTTTTATCGAGAAGGGCAATGTTGCTTTCATCATTCTCATTAAATGCCATGGCATTTGAGAAAGGCGCCAGAAAAAAGGTTAAAATAAGAAACATTAAAAAAAAGGATTTTTTTCTGATCATTTATTAAACTCCTGAATTTATTTGATTATAATTTTATTGATAAACAATTAAAAGATAGTTATAAAATCTTGATATTCAATATATCAAAATTAGTTTTTTGCCATAAGAGACTTAAATTCATCAGCGCTCATCACCTCAGTATGTAGAAGTGTTTCCGCAATATCTATAAGTTTTTCCTTGTTTTGGGTTATTATATCCATTGCCCTCTTTTCCTGATCCGTCATAATTCTGTTTACTTCTTTATCAATATCAGAAATGAGATCAGGGCTTAATCCATCAGTCTGTGAGGTTTGAAACGGATTTCGCATATAGGGTATGGTATCTCTTGATAATGCAACTGGTCCTATTTTTTCACTCATACCAAAACGGCATATCATACTTCTTGCTATTTCAGTGGCAATTTCAAGGTCATTTTGTGCGCCTGTGCTTAACTCATTATACATAACACTTTCAGCAGACCTTCCGCCAAGGGAGACGCATATCTTATCAAGAAGTTCGTTTTTGGTGATAATATATCGCTCTTCTTCGGGTAGTTGCAGGGTATAGCCAAGGGCAGCTTTACCCCTTGGAATTATGGAAATTTTTGCAACCGGATTAGCATCAGGACAAAAATATGCGACAACAGCATGTCCTGCCTCGTGATATGCCACTCTTTTCCTTTCATTTTCAGTAAGTCTTCTGCTTTTTCTTTCAGGTCCTGCGAGAACCTTTTCCACAGCGTCTTCCATATATTTTTGTGCTATCTCAGTTTTTCCGTCCCTTGCGGCAAGAAGAGCCGCTTCATTTACCACATTTGCCAGATCAGCTCCGGAAAACCCGGGCGTTCTCATTGCAATGGATTTAAGGTCAATATCCTTTGATAAAGGCTTGTTTCTTGAATGAACAGCAAGTATAGCCTGTCTCCCGATAACATCAGGGGCATCAAGGATAACCTGCCTGTCAAATCTTCCGGGTCTCATAAGAGCAGGGTCAAGAACCTCCGGCCTGTTGGTTGCCGCAAGGATAATCACCCCTTTATTTGCCTCAAAACCATCCATTTCCACAAGAAGCTGGTTAAGGGTCTGCTCTCTTTCTTCATGTCCGCCTGCAACCATTCCAGAAGAACGGAATTTTCCGATTGCGTCAATTTCATCAATAAAAATAATACAGGGCGCAGACTGCTTTGCCTGATTAAAAAGATCCCTTACCCTCGCTGCTCCCACTCCCACAAACATCTCAACAAATTCTGAACCTGATATGCTAAAAAAAGGAACGTCAGCCTCTCCGGCAAGGGCCCTTGCAAGAAGTGTCTTTCCTGTTCCGGGAGGGCCAAGAAGCAAAACTCCTTTAGGAATCTTTGCCCCAAGCTTTTCAAATTTTTCAGGCTCTTTCAAAAACTGCACAACTTCAGTAAGCTCTGTTTTTGCCTCATCACATCCCGCGACATCAGAAAAAGTAACGCCTGTGTTCTTTTCCATATCTATCTTTGCCTTTGACTTTCCGATTGATAGAATGCCAGCGCCGGGTCTTTCCATGATACGCATAAGAAAAAACCATAGTCCAACCCAAAAAAGTATAGGTATAAGGGTTCCCCAGAATATCTGTCCCCAAAAACCCTCTTTTGTTCCAGAATATATCATGCCCTGTCTGTCAAGTTCTTCCACAAGTTTCGGGTCTTCCAATCTAACGGTGGTAAAAAAAGATATATCGGAATTTTTTTGGGAGATTGATGTTAGTTGTTTGAAAAAATTTCCTGCTGATTCATCCCTGAATGAAAAAATATCTTTTCCCTGCTCGTCTTTTTTATGAATCTCTTTTAAGCTTTCCTTTATCTTAGGGAGATTTTCAGGTTTTCCAACAAACAAAAGCCCGGTAATATTATCCTGAGATATCTGTGCCTTAAGGATATGACCTTCTTTAAGGGACGACTTAAACTCAGAATATGTTAGTTCTTTGGTCTGGAGGCTTAAAAGCATCTGAGGAATAATAAAGATAATAAAAAGCCCTATTGACCAGAAAATAAGATGGAATATAAATTTTTGGTTTTTAAACATTTTATTTGGTGCCGAAGGGGGGACTCGAACCCCCACAGGTCTCCCCGCCACCCCCTCAAGATGGTGTGTCTACCAATTCCACCACTTCGGCAATTTTATTTTTGAGTTGAATTTGTGGTATCTTTATTTACGATAGGATTAGTTGCGTTTAATCCTGTTTCTTTTTTAATTTTTCCGGTTTCCTCTGTTTTTTGGGTCTGGACTTCCTCCATGATAGAACTCTGCCTGTTATGCGAGGAAAGGTAAGTAAGCGTTAATGATGTTAAAAAAAACATAACAACCAACCCGGTTGTTATCTTACCTATCATACTTGCAGGTCCTGTGGGACCAAAAACAGCATCACCTGAACCGAAAACAGCTCCTACTTCCGCTCCTTTTCCCTTTTGGATAAGAACCAGAAACACAAGCAAAATGCAAACTATAACATGTATTGTTAAAATAAATGAGTACATTATCTTCTTCTATCTAAAATTTAAAATAAGTTTATATTATATCATACTTTATTATTTTTGTAAAGAGGTCATTTTTTAAAGATGCGCCTCCAACAAGAACGCCGTCAACATCAGGACAATCCATCAAAAATTTTATATTGTCATGTGTAACCGAACCACCATACAATATTCTTACAATTTTTGCAAGGGATAAATTATATTTTTTTTCAAACCAGTTTCTTATATATTCATGAACCTCCTGCGCCTGAAGGGGTGTGGCTGTCTTTCCTGTGCCAATTGCCCACACAGGTTCATATGCAATTACCAAATCTTTTAAAAAATCTTCCTTAACTTCAGACAAGCCTTTTGAAAGCTGTTCATCAATCACTTTAAAAGTCTTATTTCCTTCTCTTTCCTCAAGTTTTTCACCCACGCATAAGATTGGTAAAATACCATAATTAAATGCTGATATTACCTTCAGAGCAATAAAATTGTTGTCTTCTCCAAAGATATGCCTTCTTTCGGAATGTCCTATAATCACCCTTTTCACCCCAATTTCCTGTAACATAACAGGAGAAATCTCTCCTGTAAAAGCGCCGGCATCCTTAAAATGCATATTTTGAGCGCAAAGGGAGATATTGGAATTTTCCTTCTGGAGCATTGCCTTAATCTCCTGAAGACAGGTAAACGCAGGGGCAATAACAATTTCCCTGTCAACAATACCAGAGATATTGTATATAAATTCCTTGAAAAACTCTGCTGATTCCTTGATTGTCTTGTTCATCTTCCAGTTTGCTGCAAAAATGGGGATTCTTTCCATAATTTCTCCTCTTGTATAAAAAATTTGATTGTTTCTTTATAAGACAGGTGGACTACTGAAAAAGATTAAAATTTTTAGGAAAGTTTGAAAACCCTTTTTATAAAAAGGATTTTCAAAAATTATTAAGAAATAAAACTATTTGTCAAGCGCTTTTATGCCGGGAAGTTCTTTTCCTTCAAGATATTCAAGGAAAGCCCCTCCTCCTGTGGAAATATAAGAAATAAGGTTTTCATCCTTTGCCATTTTTATCGCTGCGACAGTATCGCCGCCGCCAACAACGCTAAACGCATAATTTGAGACAACCGCATGTGAAAGTCTTATTGTTCCCATTGCAAAATTATCAATTTCAAATGCCCCCACCGGACCGTTCCACAAAATTGTCTTTGCATCCTGAAGGGCCTCGGCAAAAAGATTTAATGTGGCAAAACCAATGTCAAAAATCTTCCATCCTGAAGTGACTTCCTGGACAGGAATCATTTTTGTTGGCGCATCCTGGGTCATTTCCGGGGCAATAATGCAATCAACAGGAAGGTAGATATTTCTATTCATTTCTTTTGCTTTTTTAAGGATGTTTGTTGCTGTTTCGTAAAAATCTGGCTCAACCAAAGAATCTCCCACATTTACACCCATAGCGCCAAGAAATGTATTTGCCATTGCCCCTCCGATTATAAGTTTTTCAACCTTTGGAAGGATATTCTCAATTGTGCCAATTTTTGTTGAAACCTTTGCGCCGCCTAAAATTGCCACCATTGGTCTTAAAGGGTCTTCAAAAACCCTGTTAAGGCTTGTTAATTCTTTTTTCATTAAAAGCCCGCCTGCTATTTCTTTTACAAGCGGAGTTATGCCAAAAACAGATGCGTGCTCCCTGTGGGATGCTGAAAACGCGTCATTTATATAGACATCTGCAAGTTCTGAAAGACTCTTTACAAAATCAGAATTATTTTTTGTCTCCCCAATATGGTAACGGGCATTTTCAAGTAAAAGAACATTTCCAGCGGTGAGTTCTTCAATTTTTGCCTTTACATTATCGCCAATGCAGTCATCAACAAAATCCACATTTTTCCCAAGAATTTCTGAAAGCCTTCCCGCAACAGGTTTAAGACTTAATTTTTCAATCCTTTCACCTTTTGGACGTCCCATATGGGATAGAATAATAACCTTTGCGTTCTGAGCCAGCGCATACATTATGGTGGGAAGACATGCCCTTATACGGGTGTCATCGGTTATATCACCCTTTTCATTCATAGGCACGTTAAAATCTGTTCTTATCAGGACTTTTTTGGCTGTGATATCAATCTGATCTATATATTTAATCATAACTTACCTCATAAATATTAATTAATTGTTAATCTTTCCTGAACACACAAGCGTTGTGCTTACACCATTGAATCCGCAACCATACAAATCAAATCTCCAAGCATATTTGTATAGCTTCCCAGTTCATTATCATACCATCCGTAGATAACAACCTGTGTAATTGGTATTTTTATTTTAGAACAGGTAATCCCTGCCTTTTCAATACCAGCGCAGGCAAGGGCAGGATCAACTTCTATAAATGCTGTTCTTGTATGATTTTCAGTGGCTTCTATTACGCATGCAGCCTCAGGAAGTCCTATAATATCGCTTGAAACATTCTGCTGTTCGGTAAAAACAAGCCTGTCCTTCATTGCTCCTTCAGAAGCAGCCTTATAAATATCATTAATCCTTGTTCTGTTAATGGGATTTTCCGGATTTTCATCCTGCATGGTGACCACAAGGACAATAAGAGAACCGGTTGTTGTGGGGACTCTCACAGATTCTGCAATAAATCCTATTTTTTTCATCTCAGGAATAACAAGTGAAAGGGCCTTTGCAGCTCCGGTTGTTGTTAATATAATATTATTTAAAATACTCCTGTTTTTTCTTAAATCCTTTGCCTTTGCGTCAGGCATCCTGTCAAGCACAACCTGACTTCCAGTTGTTGCGTGAACCGTCATCATTGAGGCAGTTAAAATCCTTGAAACACCAAAATGATCAAGAAGGGGCTTTACCATATAGGCAAGGCATGTTGTAGTGCAGGAAGCAGCGGAAATTACATTGTGCTTTGAAGAATCATAAACATCCTCATTAATCCCCATAACCATAGTAACTGCATCCTCTGGCATTGAAAGGGCTTTATCCTTAATCTTAAAAGGCGCTGAAAGGACAACCTTTGTTGCTCCTCCTTCCAGATGTCCCCTTAAAGCTCCTTTTGGATTATCAGGCTGGGCTGTGGGATCGCTAAAAACACCGGTGGTATCCACAACAAGATTAACCCCTTCTGATGACCAGGAAATATCCTTAGGATTCCTGTTTTTTCTAAGTATTTTTACAGAAATTCCATCAATAAGCATCGTTCCCTGTTCTTCATTAAGTTCTTCGATCAGGCGTCCGGCATTTCTTCCGTACAAATAAGTTGAAAGCCTTCCGTAGCTGCTGTCCTTTTCAATATAAGCTGCAATGTCCTGAAGGCCAAGACCAGCTTCTCTTCCGAGATTTATAGTAATACCTGAAAAAGACCTCTGTGCAATATGATGCCAGAGGGAAAGTTTTCCGATTCTTCCCAAACCGTTTATTCCGAGCTTCATTTGTCGTGTTTGTTTCTCCATGTATCTCTCCTGATATTTTTTAATGTTTTAATTCCTCTTTTTTAACAATATGTTTTCCAAAATACACTGAACCTGTATTTCCATCAATACTTATGTAATCGCCCGTATAGATATGCTTGCTGTTAATTACGGCAAAACTCCTTGTGGAATATACCTCAAGGAGCTTACATCCAACAACGCAGGTCTTGCCAAGCCTCATTGCGACTATTGCCGCATGGGATGTCTGCCCGCCCTTTGCAGTTAAAAGACCGTCTGCAAGGGATATTTTTTTGATGTCTTCAGGCACAGTGTCAGATGTAATAAGTATAAGAGATGTGGCAGGGTCACTATCCTTAAGTCTCTCAATTTCAGAAAGGGTAAACACAGCTTTTCCCGAAAGCGCGCCTCCTCCGATACCTATTCCCCTTCCAAGATAGTTTTCATAAAGGGATTCTTCCGGTGAAAAGGTGAGGATAACAGGCTTCTTTTTCTGAGTTGTCATATTGCGGCTCTGAAGGACAAAAAGCTGATTAGGCTCAGGGCCTTCAAAGGTAAATTCAATCTCCTGATGCGACCACTTTTTATAATAGACAAGTTTTTTGGCGTATTCAAAAAGGGTGTTGTAAATAAGAGGAAATCTTTCCTCAAGGGATATTTCATTTTCCAGAAGCAGCACCTCTTTTTGCTCAATTGAAACGGGATGGGTGTCCACAAGTCCGCTTACAATATCTTCCCCCTGATTGCCAGGTGTATAATCCCCCCAGAGGCATATCCTGTCAAGCTTACTCCAGGGATTTGCCGTTAAAACAACCCCTGTTCCTGATTCCTGAGACACATTTCCATATTTCATTGACTCAACAATAACAGCAGTTCCCCAAAAATCCGAAAGATTCAGTATTTCCCTGAATGCCCTTGCCTTTGACGAATTCCATGAGTTCATAACAAGATAGATTGCCTGCATAAGCTGTTCAAACGGGTCTTCCTCTATTAAGATTCCGTTTTCCTGAACTGCCTTTTTATACATAAGGGCAAGTTCCCGCATCTGATCCCCTGTAAAATCTTTTTTTACCTTAACACCATATTTTCTCTTTTGTGAAAGCATAAGTTCATTAAAAATATTCCTGTTAAGTTGGTGCGCCATTGCCCATGACTGCAAAAATCTTCTGTAATTATCCCATGCAAACCATGTGTTTCCCCTCTTTTTTGCAAGTCCCTGTATTATGTCAAGATTGCTTCCAACATTAATTATTGTTGCCATCATACCGGGCATTGATATTGCGGCTCCGCTTCTTACGGATATTAAAAGGGGATTGGAAGGATTTCCATATTCAGCGCCCGCGATCTCTTCAATTGATCTCAGGGCATCTTTGAGTCTTTTCTTGAAATCCCTGTTAATCCTTGGAAATTTTCTTATTAAGGACTGACACCTGAAGACCTCTGTGGTTATTATTGCCCCGGGAGGAACAGAAAGCCCTTCCTCTGAGAGATAAGCAAGGTTTAACCCCTTGTTTCCAAGATGTATGAGGTTTTTAATATCTTTTTGAGGATTATAAATTAATGCAATGGACTGCTCAGGCTCAAAGGTCATCATAAGATCAAGGTCTTCAAGACCAAGCATATCTTTTTCTTCATTAAATATATTAATTATCTTTGCGATGAACAGATCAAGGTGTTTAAGACCAAAACCAGCGGAAATAAGATCTCTTAAAAGCCTTTCCGCAACCTGATTTACAAGTGTCGCTTCATTTGTGTCTTCTGTATATGAGCCAAGATACTTGGGCACTATTTTCTTTGCCCCAAGCTGTCCCACCATGGCGCTGATATTTGACATATGGGGACTTATATAATACCTGTTAATCATCTCCTTTACGCCCTCTGAAAGTCCTCTTACAATATCCACATACTGGGAAAAATTAAATCTCTGCATATAGAGGGACTGTTCAAGAAGTGACATATAGGTATTAAACTGATTTGAATGGATTCCTTCAATCCTTACTGCCCTGTAAAAAAGCCTCAGATATTTCTCTATCTTGATAATTGTGGATTTTGTGACAAAGGGTATATCAAAATCAGCAATGAGTTTTTCAAAATGAATATTTGCAAGATTTTCAAGCCTGAATGATATGCCAAGGGCATCAAACTTCTTTTCATGATATCTGCCGTAAACTGAGGGAATATCCACTGCAATATGCCTTTTATAATAGATATCCTCCTGTATCTCATATTCTTCTTTGCTCAGGATAATTTCCTTGATTTTTTCCAAATGTTTAAGAATAACATCAAGCGCCTTTTCTGAGGAAGGATTTGAATCAATTAAATCCAAAAGTTCCCTAAGCTCTGTAAAACCCCATTTAATTGCATCTTGCAGATAAATCTTTATTTCCTGTGTGCCAAGACGATATTTCAGATATACAAGCCTTAACATCTGAACAAGATACTTAAATCTTTCCTTATCTGTTTTTGAAACGTCACCAAGGGGTTCTATCAAATCAAGAATCTGCCCCTGAGTTAAATTTAATATTTTGGGAATACCCCAGCTAATATTATCAATTTCAAGATGCTGTGAAACAAATCTGGTTAGTTTGCTAAGGCAATCAAAATATTCTCCTTCCGTCTCTATTTGTTCTAGAATCTCTTTTGGCAAATATGGGGCAAGAACCTTTTTATCAGCGCTGTAATAATAAACAAACAAAGCCTCCACAAAATCAACGAGCAGGTTATTGCTTTCAACATGCGCCTGCTTTCTCAAAAAATGTATAAGGATATCCTTTCTTTTGGTAAGCTCATCCATTTCAGTGGAAACATCACGCAAAAGCCCTTCAGCGCCTATTTCATTAAAATAAACAGGAAGCGACTTGGCAAACTGCCTGACTATATTATAAAATGGCTCTACATCGCTGTTTAGGAGGTAAGTTATATCCTTTTGAAAGAGATCAGTGTCTCTTATACAGACACCGCCCAGTTTAAGATTTACAAGAAGGGCAGAAAGAAGCGAGCTGCAAGCCTTTGGTTTAAGTCTGAAAAGCTTTAGCCATGCCCTTATGTTCTGAAGATGCGCTGGATTGCTTAAAACATGCCATTCAATGTCAACACCCTTTATGCATGGTGTCTGGAAACCAAAATCAATTACCTCATCAAGAAAAAGCTCAATTAATCTTGGGGAATCATTTTTTAATATCTCAGCGCCAAGCGCCTCAATGCATTGAAGGGCTGTTTTTGGAAACGCGCCCATCTGCTCCCTTAAAATAGAAAAACTTACAGGCAGTATTCTCATCAAAGTCTTTTGATCATCACACTGAACCATTGATATAAGCATTTTGTTAATGCTTCTGAGATTATCTTCATGAATTGAGGCAAGTCCTTCTATTTCAAGGATATGAAACTGAAAGAAAAGACTTATTTTGTTCTCATAGCCTGCTGAACCGTCTATAACACAGATATAAGGGGTTAATTCGTCAAGTTTTTTTGGTATTTCCCTGTAATATCTGACAATATCAAGATGCCCCGTCACTTCAAGAAGTCTATCCAGTCCGTGATTTTCATCTAAGGAGGATAATATTTCAGTAAATTTCAGGTGATTAATGCCTGAGAAAATATCAGTCAATTTCAAATAAATTTCTTCAGGAATATTCATCTGATATTTTTCTTTAATTTCCTTCAGCCATTTTTCAGGGTCTTCAACGGATAGCCAGTACAGAAGGGTTTCTTTTTTTTCTTTATATAATACGGAACTAATTGCATTTTTTAAGTCATTGTCCTGAGGAGCTGACAATTTCTCAAGGCGTTTTAGAATAATAACGGCAATTTTACCAAAAGGATGGTAACCAAGAGACATGTTTCTTATAAGCCTTGTGGAAAGATTGTTCAATCTGACAAAATGATCTGTAAAATCAGGCAATATCTTTATAAATATCTTATCATCAACAGAAAGGAAAAATTTTTCAAGAAAGGTAAGAAGGCTTTCAAGGGCAGGAATACCCTCATTCTCACGCTTATTCTCCATATCAATCAAATCAAAAAAAGCGCCTGTCAAAACATTAAAAGCCTCAACAGCTATGGGACTCTGGGAGATATTTTTAATATTTTTTATTGAAAAAGACTTCCACTCATTGGTCACAGCAGACCAATTAAGGAAGGGATGATGAAGTTCCTGTAAAAGATGATCAAGGGAAGTTGCAACACCCTGAAAATCTTTTACAGATTCCTTTAAAACCTGAAACTTTGGGGCAAGCTCAATTTTTTCAACTGCAGTCTCCTCAAGGTTTCTTTGAAGCGCAATGGATTCAAGCATTAGTCACCCGCTTTGAACAAAATTTTAAAAAGGGAAAGCAAAATATGCTGTCCCTACATCATGTTATATAATCTTTTTGCCTTCTATGTACTGGATTAAATCCAATAACCTGCAGGAATAACCCCACTCATTATCATACCAGATTATTATCTTGGCAAGGGTTTCATTTATAACCTTTGTGCATGAGCCGTCAACAATCGCAGAATGTTTGTCGCCAAGAAAATCCGTGGAAACAAGTGGCTCGTCTGTAAAACCAAGAAAACGGCTTACTGATGCCTTGAGCGCGTCATTTATTTCAACAGAGCTTGCTTTTTTCTCAAGATTTACCACCAAATCCACAGCAGAAACATCCGGAGTAGGCACTCTTATTGCCATTCCGTCAAGTTTTCCTGCAAGCTCAGGCAAAACCTGGCTCACCGCCTTTGCGGCGCCTGTTTTGGTAGGAATCATATTTAATGCGGCGGCTCTTGCCCTTCTAAGGTCACTATGGGGAAAATCCATTAATCTCTGGTCATTTGTATATGCATGAACTGTTGTGACAAGACCGTTTAAAATCCCGAATCTCTCAAGAATAACCTTTGCAACCGGCGCAAGGCAATTGGTTGTGCATGAGGCATTTGAAAGAATATGGTGATTCATGGGGTCATAGTCATCCTCATTAACTCCCATAACAATTGTGACATCCTCACCCTTTGCAGGGGCTGAAATAACAACCTTTCTTGCGCCAGCTTCAAGATGTCCTCGCGCGCTTTCGCCGGTTGTGAATTTACCTGTGGATTCTATCACATATTCTGCCCCAAGTTCTTTCCAGGGAAGTTCTTTTGGGTCTTTTATCGCAGTAATTTTAATATGCTTACCGTTTACTTCAATTCCGTCTTCTTTTTGAATAACATTTGCATTAAAACGTCCAAGGATTGAATCATACTTTAATAGATGTGTAAGGGTATGTATGTCTGTAAGGTCATTTATCCCTACAAATTCAAAGTCCTTAAACTCATCATACATAAAAGCCGCCCGCACCACATTCCTTCCAATCCTTCCGAAACCATTAATACCTACATTAATAGCCATTAAGTTTACCCCCCTATTTTTTGTGTTATTTAATTAAAATTTTGTTTATCCCCGGAAAATTCCATAAACATTACCACAGAATTTATATTTTTTGAAGACATTGAGAAATTAAAACCAAGCTTTTCATAGAGCTTTACCGCAGGGATATTTCCGGGATTTACATCAAGAACAACCCTGCTACAACCCAGTTTACATGCCCGGTTAATGAGAAATTTTAAGATCTTTTCTGCCACACCCCTTCTTCTGTGGTTTTGCTTTATTGTAACATTTAACAAATATAACTCATCAAATAAAAATTGAAAACAGATATAACCCATTATTTTTTTATTTTTATCATCACAAATTACTATTAAATGAATATATTTTTCTTGTCTTTTTATTATTTTTTCAAAACTCTCCCTGTTCCACGGAGCCTGATGGGATTCAAGCTCAATCTCATGGATTATATCCACATCTTCAGGTTCAGCTGATTTTATAAAAATATCAGGGACATCTGTATTATTATCCCAATCAAATAAATTCATCTCCAGCCCTTATTAAAAATATTTGTTTAAAGTTATAACCAATATAATCCTTTTTTTTAAGCGCTGTATGTGATAATATTCAATAATTAAATCAGCGATAAAGGAAATAAATTATGTCTGATTATTTAACGGAACAGGAAAAATTCTGGGCAGGTGAGTTTGGCGATGAATATATCAACAGAAACAGGAATGAAAGGTTATTTGCATCCAAAATATCAATTTTCAATAAAATTTTGGGTAAAATCCAACCTGTAAAAAATATTATTGAGTTTGGCGCAAATATAGGCTTAAACCTTCATGCAATAAAGCTTCTTATTCCAGATGTTGATCTTGCCGCAATAGAAATAAATCCCAAAGCCTGCGGGGAACTCAGGAAAATTGAAAATATTACTGTTTATGAAGATTCCATAATAACTTTTTTGCCTCCTGAAAAATATGATTTTGTGTTTACATCAGGGGTATTAATCCATATAAATCCTGACGAGCTTTATAAAGTATATGAAAATTTGTATAATACATCAAACAGATATATATGTCTTATTGAATATTATAATCCAACTCCTGTCGCTGTAACCTACAGGGGGCATGAAAACAGGCTGTTTAAGCGGGATTTTGCCGGTGATATGCTGGATTTATACAAAAATTTAAATTTAATTGATTATGGATTTGTTTATAGAAGAGATTCAATGTTTCCCGCTGATGACGCCACATGGTTTTTGATGGAGAAGAGATAGATTATAAATCATAAACCAAATATTTTCATGTTCATAAACTGCTTTGCTATATAACAACAAAAAATGACAAAAACAGAAATTTTAGATTACTTAAAAAATCATAAAAATGAATTAAGAGAGAGATTTGGAGTTATTACAATAGGTCTTTTTGGAAGCTATGCCAGAGATGAACAAACAGATGACAGTGATATAGATCTGGCAATTGAAATGGAAAAAAACAAAAAAAATTTAAGCGCTTTTTTTTCCCTTAAAAGAAAATTAGAGGGAGATTTACAAAAAAAGGTAGATATTGGCATTGAAAGCACATTAAAACCCATTGTTAAAGAGCATATTAACAAAGAAATAATTTATGTCTAAAAAAAGAGAGATCAGACTTTTTATCTCTGATATAAAAGAGGCGACAGAGGCTATTTTTGAATATGTTAAAGGCATTGATTTTGAGGTTTTTGTAAATGACAGAAAGACACATAGCGCTGTTATCAGGGAATTTGAAATCATCGGCGAGGCAGTCAAAAATTTACCTGATGATATTAAAGACAGGCATGACGAAATAATTTGGAGAGATATTGTAGATTTTAGAAATTTATTAATCCATGCCTATTTTGGAGTTGACTTTGATATTATTTGGAACACAATAAAGGAAGATTTGCCAAAACTTTATGAAGTGATTCTTAAAATTGAAAGAGATTTAAGATGCTGAAACAGTGCATAATGCCTTTTTTGACAGGGGATTTAAGGAGTAATTTCATGAAAATAAGATATTTCAATGATACTGACACGGCGTTAATAGCATTTTCAGCTTTTGCAGCTGTTGAAACTAAAGAAATTTCAGAAAAACTCTATATTGATTTGGATGAAAATGGAAATATTGTTAGCATGACTATTGAATATGCCAAAGAAAATGCTAATATTTCAGAAATATCATTTGTGCAAATGGAAAAAGCTTTATCTTATTAAATAATTGATTAAATAATTGAAAATATGAATGTTTAAATTGATTTTTATATGATATTTAAAAAATGAACAGAGAAGATATTTATAAACTTATACTTAATATTTGTTATAATATTACAGATATTTTCAAAGAATTTTATGATGAGAGATTAATTTCCATCTGTGTTTTCGGATCAGTCGCGAGAAAAACATTTAATCCCAACAGTGATATAGATATTTTGATTGCATTAGAAGAGGCGCCAAAAAGTAACTTTAAAAGAACCTCTGAAATAATGCCATTAATGAATAAAATATATGATTTTAAGGAATATGAAGAGCTTGACAGATATGCAATGACTTTATCACCATCTTTTATAATAAGAACAAAACAAGAAATTCAGACACATCCATCAATACTAATTGATATTTCCCAGGAGGGTTTGATTTTATATGACAGAGACGATTTTTTATCTGATGTCCTTGATGAAATAAGGGCAAGATTAAAGGAGCTTGGTTCAAAAAAAATATATACATCACAGGGTTATTACTGGTTTTTAAAGCCTGATATCAAGCCTGGAGAGGTGGTGGAGATTTGAACTGTGTAAATAGCGCCATTTCATTTATAAAAGATGCGCAAATTATCCTTGAAGAAGCATATTATTCACAGGAAAGACATCAATATCATCGGGTAGTAAGGAAGTGTCAGGAGGCGTCTGAACTTGCCATTAAAGGTCTATTTAAGTATTTTTCTATAGAATATCCCAAAGCTCATATACTTGGACGAACAATTAGAAAAAAACTTGTAAATCTTAATATTTTATCTGATGATGAACTTGAAAAGATTATTTATTATTGTGATAGTCTTGCTTTTGAAAGAGAAACTTCATTTTATGGAACAAATGATGGCATATCAGCTGCGGAGCTATATGATATTGATGATGCAAAAAAGGCAATAACATATAGCCAGTTTATCATTGAAACAGTAATAAAATCAATAAAAATTGAAAAAAACTATTAATTAACGCTATGCATAAATTTAACAAAAAAAAGACAGAAAAAGGCTACTATACCGTTGACCCTTATCCAACAGCGGAAGAACTGAAAAATTTTTATGCCAATGAATATTATTACATTCATCCAAGCTATAAAGACGAATACACCCCTCTGGAGATTGAACAGAAAAAAATAAGGGCTGAATTAACTATATATTCCATTGAAAATCTGAGAAAAGATAAAGGTTCTGTGCTTGAAATAGGCTGCGGAGAAGGATTTATTATTGAAGAGGCAAGAAACAAGGGTTTTGCTGTGCGAGGCATTGATTTTAGCGACATTGGCATTAAAAGATATCACCCCCATCTGATTGCATCGGTTGATGTAGGAGATGCTTATGTATTTTTGGAAGATTATTTTAAGAATAATATAAAATATGATATTTGCATTATCCAAAATGTCCTCGAGCATGTTTTAGAACCTGCTTTGCTTATTGCCTCCATAAAAAAAATATTAAACAACAATGGTCTTCTTGTTTTGACAGCGCCCAATGATTTCAGCCGTCTTCAGGAAAAACTTATGGAATTAAAATACATAGACAGGGAATATTGGTTTGCTCCGCCCCAGCACCTCTCATATTTCAATGTGGATTCCATAAAACCTTTCATAACTGATTTGGGTTTTGAAATTAAAGATGCGTATGCAGACTTTCCAATAGAATGGTTTTTATTTCATAAAGGCTCAAATTATGTTATAAATCCTGCTGAAAACGGAAAACCAGCGCATAATGCAAGGCTTCAGCTTGACATAATGCTTGCGGAAAACGGCATGGAAGCCTGTCTTAACTTCCACAGGGCGCTTACCCAATGCAACATGGGCAGAAATGTGACTATTGTTTGTGAAAAAATCTATTAGTTAGAGCAAGTTAATACAAATAATTCAAAAATTATCAGCAGCATATTCAAATTATGAATACATATAAATGTTTGAAAAAACAAATATATCAACTGGAAGGCTATTCCATTATCGCCTTAAGAGAGCAGGATATTTTTTTTATCATGAAGTGGCGAAATGAACAAATTAAAGTATTAAGGCAAAATAAGATATTAACCAGAGAAAAACAGCAAAAGTATTATTACGAAGCAATCAAACCCACATTTCTTGTTGCTTATCCCGAACAGATATTATTTAGTTATTTATATAATAATGAGTGCATTGGCTATGGTGGCATTGTGCATATAAACTGGCATGATAAAAAAGGCGAGATTTCCTTTCTTGCCAGCGCTGAAAGAATGAAGGATAATGAGTTATATAAAAAAGATTTTAGCGCTTATTTAAGCTTAATCAAAGAAGTCGCCTTTACAGAATTAAACTTAAACAGGCTTCATGTTGAGACATTTGATATAAGAGAATATCATATAAAAATATTGGAAATGAATGGTTTTGTTTTTGAGGGCAGGATGCGTGAAAGTGTCTTTATTGAAAATAAATTTGTGGATTCTTTAATACATGGCTGCTTAAAAAAAAATTACATACAATAAAAAAAATTAAGTCTCTTCAATAAGATATTCCACTATTCCCCGATATATTTTAAATTTTTTATTATTGGGTTTATAAGGTGTCAGGTTAATATTTTTAAGCTCAAGCAAAGACCATATTAAATCCTGAAACCCAAGAAGGTGTCTGAAAACAACCGTGCTTGAAAATCTCGGATTAATCTCAAAGGCAATTGGCCCCCTTTTTGTGAGCCGTAATTGAACATTTATGCTTCCTTTTAAATCAAGCGAAATGGCAATTTTTTTTATATAATCTGAAATATCACTGTTTTGTACAACCAAGCCTGATTTTGTAAAACCACCCTGCATTTTTCTTTTAATAATGATGTTTCTTATATCTCCAGTCTTTGTTCTGTAAAGCCCACATGTGTATTCTTCGTTATCAGGCAATAATAACTCCTGCCACAGGTCATTTGGGCGTGTTTCAATGTAATACGGTATTAATCTCGGGTCTGAAACAATTATTAAATTTTTGCTTCCCTGTCCTGAACGCATCTTTAATATACAAGGTATTTCAGGTGGGGCATTGTTTTCCACAATTTCTGTCCATGGAAAATCCAGATTATTTTCTCTTAAAAAGCTAACAGTATCCACTTTATCAAGACCAATTCTTATTGAATTTTCGTTTGCCATAAGAAGCGGGATACTATCAAAAAATTTGCAATATCCATTTTTCAAAAACTGAGAAATCTCAGCCTCAGACATGGGGATGATCAGATCAATGTTGTGTTTATGAATAATTTTTCTTATTGAATTAAAATATTCTTTATGATCAGCCCTTTCAACAATCTCACAGGCATCAAAGAATAATTGACCAGGATGGTCATCATGAATGTCGCATCCAATAATTTTTTCCGCAATGCCAGACATCTTTAATATCCTGCAAATTCCAAGTCCAATATCACCGCCGCATCCTGTTATTAAAGCAGAATTAAAAAGAATCATTATGACACCCCATAGAATTTAGCGTTTCTCAAAAATATTTCCCTTAAAAAAGGCTTATCAGGGTCATTTTTCATGCATTCCTTCATTATAGGATTAATATCAAAGGGAATTCTGCGAAATACCAATGTTTTATTATCTGTGTCAACAATGAGATATGAGGCAAGGTTTCCGATATCCCTTGGCTGTCCCACTGATCCAGGATTTGCCACAGTTATATTATTATGATGGAAACAAAAAGGATGGTGGGTATGTCCCATAAACACAAAATCAAAACCCGATACAGCGCATTTTTTAAGAAGCGGGAAATCTGAATCAGGATAAACATATCGGTTCATGTCAAAAGGAGACCCATGACATAATAAAAACTTACACCCGTTTATATTTATATGCTTCTCACCTGGTAAATTTATGAGAAAATCCTGCTGGTCAGCGGTTAACTTTGCGATTGTCTTTTCAATTCCCGTTCCAAACCTTGATTTAATCATATTTATTTCTATTTTATTCTCTAAAACTTCTTTGAGCATTGCTTCATGGTTGCCTTTAATGAAATCAAAGGAACTGTAAATGGAAAGAAGTTCAAGGACATCATCCGGCCAGTAATAATATCCAATAATATCACCCAATATAAATAGATGATCAATGTTAAATTGTCCCGCGTCATTTAGAACTTCTTTTAAGGCGATATTATTTGCATGAATGTCGGAAAAAACGGCTATTCTCACAACAAACCTTCCTCAGAAAGAATATCCAGAGCAACATTATATGGTGATTTTAATTCATTATTATTTTTAAATGCAATAAATTTATCTTTATAAGGAAATTGATTATCCGGCGCATTCCTTATTATTTCCTGCATTCCTGTATCCATAATGCCTGGATCAATATGTTTTATTAAAATTTTATTATCTTCTAAGGAGATGCAATCAAAAAACATTCTTGCGGCAGCCTTTGTAGAGCAATATAATGCCCAGCCTGCCAAAGGTCTTTTTGCAGCGCCAGTAGTAATATTTAATATCCTGAGATTAATATCCTTTTTTCTGCAAATTGCTATAAGATTATTTGTAAGATAAACTGGGTATTCGAAATTGACACGAATTGAGTTATTAATTCCTTCGCCAATAAAATTTCCGACATATGAAACAGGTTCAACGGTAGCAGCATTATTAATAAAAATAATTTCCTTTATATTTTTATCAATTCTCAGGTCATCAAAAGAAAAAGGATGAAACCTCTTAGAAAAGTCTTGTTTAATAAAATTAATATGTTGGAGATGACTTTTTTCTATTTTGAAAAGTTTTCTGCCTATGCAGACAATTTTATATGAAGCGGATAGCAAAAGATTAAGGATTTCTTTTCCTAAGCCTCTTGATACCCCAGTTATAATTATTAATTTCATAATTTTTTAAAAGATATATTTTATAAAATATATCACAAAAATATCTCTAATGAAATATCAGCACAAAGGAATAAAATTTTTAAAATATTGAAATTTTTTTTGTCTGAAAGCTTAGTTTGAGTTTACTTGACTTTTTATTTTATCAGTTTATCCTTAAAATTATGGGGCTGGCACGGTAGATTTTATTAAACTTAATGCTTTTATAAAACAAACAATGTATTTAAGATAATTTATTAGTTCTCTAACAGAACTATTTTTAATATAAATCGTTCTTTAGCAG
>DYOW01000135.1 GCA_020720325.1 Desulfobulbus propionicus | reverse complement strand
CTTTGGGGGGCTTTGTGGGTGGTTATTACTGGAGGGCGCTTACAGAAAATAAACCAAAAACGACACATTCATTTTCACAGATTCAACAAACATATCATTAGGTAATTTTATATCAGATGTTTTTGATTTCAAAGGGAGACAAAACCGATTTTTTATCTGGCGTTGAACCCCGCATAAAAATAATAGTTTTTTTATTTCTTTTGATATTAAATCTTCTTTATCAGGGCTTTTTTTTTTCTTTATTCCTTTTTGCATTAAGTTTTTTGTATATAGTTTTCTATAAATTCCCAATCAGGCAGTTTTTCATTATTTTTTCAGAAGCTATTTTTATAATTTTTATTCTGCTTATAATAAAAAGCTTAAGACAGGGCGCAGAGGTATTATTTTCCTTTAACCTTTACTTTTTTAACTTTATTTTTTATTATGAAGGTCTTAAAGAGGGGTTTTTAATAGGCTTTAGAATTTTTGGCGCTTTATCTGTATTATATATTTTTATTCTCACTACATCATTTACAGAGGTTCTTTCTTCATTGTCATGGTTTAGAGTTCCAAAGGATTTTATTGAGATATTGTTTTTTACCAATAAATATATCAAATCTTTCCTTGAAGATGCATTTACAATATATTATTCCCAAAAAAACAGGCTTGGTTACATAAATCTCAGAAATTCCCTGAATTCAATGGGGATACTGGCAGGCTCTCTTGTATTAAAGGCATTTGAACAAAGTCAGACAACAACAACAGCTATGGTTATGAGAGGATATAACGGAAATATCCCTTTTTTGCCATCAAAACCTTTAAAAATTAATGATTTTATCCTGACAGCAGTTTTTATATCAGGATTTTTTATTATCTGGTTAATTTTTTCCACAATTTATGCACGATAAAAACATACGGCTTGATATTAATATAAAGGATTTTTCATATCCTGATAAAACCATTGCAATAAGCGATATAAACCTACAGGTTTTTAGCGGTGATTTTATAGGTATTCTTGGCGCAAACGGCTCAGGGAAAACAACTCTATTGAAATTAATGGATGGTCTTTTTAAGAATTATAATGGCTTAATACTACTTGATGGAAAAGACATAAAAAAATTACGCCCCAGAGAAATTTATAAAAAAATCGGTCTTGTTTTTCAAAATCCAGATGAGCAGCTCTTTGCCCCGACGGTTTTTGAGGATGTAGCCTTTGGCCCCCAGAATATGGGTTTTGAAATGCAGGAGGTGACTCGTAGGGTGTCTGATGCCCTAAAAAAGGTAGATTTAGATGATTTGGCACATAAACCAATAAGCAATCTGAGCTTTGGTCAGAAAAAAAGGGTGTGTATCGCAGGTCTTCTTGCCATGGGACAGGGTTTATTATTGCTTGACGAACCTACTTCAGGTCTTGACCCTGCTGGCGAACATGAGTTTTTAAGGCTTTTAACAGAACTTAACCTTAATAATAATGTCACTATTGTTATGGCAACTCATAATGTGGAGTTTTTGCCTGTGTTTGTTAAACGTATAATACTTTTAAAAAATGGCGGCATTGCCGGTGACGGAATTCCTCATGAAATCTTTGTATCCCCTGAGCGAATGTCCGAACTTAATCTTAGCCTTCCAAGCATTGGCCAGCTTTTTTATGAATTAAAACATTATGATGGTTTTGCAGTGGATAAGATTCCTTTAAGCATAGGAGAGGCGAGAAAAGAGATTGTAAAGAAAGTTTTAAGTTAAAAGGTGTTATACCGCCATTCATTGCGTGTCCTTTCTTTCAAGAATTTTTGCAACCCTAAGCTGACCGAGCGCTATTCCCATTAAGCCAACTTCAAAGACAAAGTACTTTATTGCATGTTGGAGTTGAATAGAAGTTTGACATCCCAATACTGAATCGATTAAATCAAGGCATAGCAGTGGCAGGATGGCTTGAAAAAAAATATACACAAACAACATCCACCCTATTTTCCAAACTTTTCTTAGCAATTCTGGTTGAAGCTTCTGAAATTAATATCCAGCCCAGATAGAAATTCCATAAGGAAGTGACAAGATTATTGCAATGAAATAATTTCGGTCAAAACTGAAATACATAAATAGGCATATTGCGAAGAAGAAACTTATTCCAAAAAGTAATGGCTTATAGTTTTTCATAAATTTCCTTATAAGATTTGCTACATCCCTTGTGGGTTGAGTCAAGTATAAGTGGTTGTCAGCAATCAATTCTTATTCATCTTCTATTGTTTCAATTCCACTTTCTTTTGCCAACTTATTAAGTTTTTTATCTAAGGTAATTAACCTTGCGCCATTCCTTCGTGCTAAGGTCAAATACAATAAATCATATACAGAATGATTCAATCGTATGGATTCTAACAATGATTCTTCTTGATTTTCTTTTATATCAATAAAATAATCAACAATCATTTCACAATAGTTCAATTTTTCTATTGCTTCATGTTTTTTTAATAATCCTGCTTTTATATATTTATATAAAACATTTGTTGTTTCAGCTTTATATAGATCTGATGTTATTACTTTAGATGATACTTCTATAAATGAATTAAGAATTTTCGATTTTTCCCGATCAAGCGCTATTTCAATTCCTGCATTAGCATCCAATACTATAATCACCTTTCTCTATCCTCCCGAATCAAATCCACAGGATCGGGAAAGCTATCAACATTGGGAATTTTGGTATTTTTTATTTTTTCCAGGATTTGCTTGCGTCTGGCAATTCTTTCTTCCTGATAGTTTAAGGCTTTTTTCAGAAGCACAATTGTTTCCTGCGCAATGCTTCTGTTTTCTGCTTCTGCTACCTGAGATAATTTTTCATATAAATCTTGTGGAATATCTCTGACTTGTAAAATGGGCATAAAATCCTCCTGTATGCAATTCTACTTCGCTTTGCATGCATTGTCAAGTTTTGTCTTTTGAGCGAAGCGTCCTGATAACGCCTCACATCACCGGCTGTAATGGAGTGTGGCGGAATTCTCGTCCGGGTGTATGGATTTGTTAGCGCTGCCCCATAGACCAAGGAATCCAACCGGAAGCAGCAGCGCCCATTGAGGCAATTTAAATAGCAAGCCGCTATCAGGCTGAATAACAATAACCGCAAAAAATACAAGCCCGAAAACACACCATAATATCGAAATAAACACAATGAGATATCGGGTAGCTTGAGCGTGTTTTGGCAGACTCCCGATGAATAATGCCGTAGCCGATAGAACGAGAACAACAGATGCCATGCGCCAAACAGCATAAAGAGTTAATTTTGGTTCTGCGTCCAAGGTGGAGTTCAGTAACGGCGCGGCAATGTCAGCGTCGCCTGCAAAAATATGAATTGTGGTTGTGATAGCAGCAATAAAAGCTGACACCGCAAATTTTAGGTTCATTATGATTTCCTTTGAGGCGCTAACGTCTTATTAAACCGCTTACTATAACATGGGTCTTAAAAGGTAGTGTCAATATAAAAAATCACCTGAATTTTTTATAAAATATTTTGTCAATATGCATAAATCAATAAT
>DYOW01000134.1 GCA_020720325.1 Desulfobulbus propionicus | reverse complement strand
GGGGAAAAAATATATTACCCACTATAAATCGCATAGAGCCTTTATTTATGGATTCAAATTTTGATTTTAAGGATAAATAAATGTCATTACAAACCATAACAGAAATTAAAGACGCGATTCTTTCCCTTCCGGAAAAACAGAGAACTTCTCTCAGAGACTGGCTCATTGAAATTGACAAAAAAATCTGGGATTCTGAAATCGAGCTGGATTTTTCTGATTCTGGCAAAGGCAAAAAAAATCTTGAAAAATTAGAAAAAGATTTTGAGAAAGGATTATGTTTTAACATGTTGTAAACCTTTATTTTATCAAATACGGCAAATATCCATCTGTTTCACCCTTGACATACTGGACAAAATGGCGTGCCTGTGAAAGAATTGTATTCCTGTAATCTCTCTTTAATCCGTCAAGATGACTTGTAATCTCATCACTTAGCTTTCTTTCATACTGGGCTACAAATTTCCTCCATCCGCCATTATTAAGCCTTAATCCTGATTTTGATGTTTTATCCTCAAGTTTTTCCTCATCTTCTTCTATATATTCCATAAAATCATCTTTTGTTATAACTCCAAGGTTAAAAACGCTCATAACAAGGGAATCAATCAGGGCAGGTCTCCATTCCTCCATTAAATCAAGGACAAGGCTTGGTCTGCCGTATTCAATGGTATGCAAAAATCCAAGATATGGATCAAGCCCGCAGATATCAACAGAGCGTGAAACAGCATGGAGCAAAAAGGTGTAACCAAGGCTTAAAAGCGCATTTACAGGGTCTTTGGGAGGTCTTCTCTGCCTGGTGGAAAATGATATGCCGTCAGCCTTTAATCCTTTTCCCCATTCAGGAAAATATATGGAGGCAGCAAATCCTTCATGTCCCCTTATTTCATCAATATTTTGTGCTTTTTCTATGTCGTTTTCAATCAGGGACAATTTTTTTAATGGAATTGTCATATCAAGATTTTTTTGGTTTTTCTGGATTCTTGCAAGGACAGTCCTTTGATTCCTTAATTTACCTTTTACAACTGATTTTATGAAATTAAGCGCAAATTCGTTATCAGCGTGTCTCATGAAATGCGCCTTTCTTAAAACAATATTTTTACCTTCCGGGCTCTGAAGTCTGCCGCAGTATCTTCCAGCCATTGTCACAAAAACCGTGTCAATTTCATTATATAAAAGGGTTTTTATCACAGGGGTTGTGAGAGTGGCATTTCCGGCGACCACCACCTGTTCAATTTTAAAGATATGCACACTATGAAGGACATCCCCGCCTTTTTTAACAACAAGCCTTTCGCCTTCCCTATGCACAATGCACTGGGGTTCAATAAGATAAAGCACGCTCATATACTCTTGCCTCCTGTTTCAGTTTCAATTTTTATTTCATTATTTTCAAGAATTATCTTAAATTCATTGACCTTTATATGATTTTTATTGTTTTTTATAAGAGATGATTTTAATTCTTCTGATAAAATCTGCTTTTGCCTTTGCATAGCTTCAATTTCCTGTAATAAAGCAAGATATTTCAGGCTTATTTCTTTTGGTGTTGAAAAATCTGATGTATATCTTTCATCATTAGCAGGAACAAGCATTGGCTCAACATGTAGGACAGGTGACGGATATCTTCCAAGCTCAATATCTGCCTTATTAAAAATACAATTGCAATCAAGGGCATTAACTATTTCAGGCAAAAGTTCACGGATTTTTGGACAGCTTATTGGTCTTGGATAGAGGTTTGCAATCTGTTTTTTAAAGGTATTTTGTTTGAAATCAGGGCATTTCATCAGGATATTTCTTAAGGAATTTTTTTCATTATCAAGAAAAGAAATAGTGTAATAAAGAGTCTTTTTTTCATTTTCATTAAAATTTCTGCCGGAATTGCTTTTATTTATCAGATAGTCTATTATTTTGCAATTTTCCCTTAAAATATCTATTTTTTGTGTGTTTTTTGTTTTTTTTATTATGTTTGGCGATGTTATGCAGCGGATAAATTCTTTGATTTTAATAAGGGAATTTTTTCTGATTCTGTGCAAAAAAGCAATCTGGTCAGGATAAAAATCCTTTGTTTCAGGGTCAAAAAAAAGCCTTTTATCATTAGCTCCAGATATATTTCCAAGGGGCAGGGGCATGGGTTTTTCTGTCCAGTTAAGAGCCTCGGGGCTTGTTAACAGACACGGACGCATCTGGCAGGAGATTAATGAAGGAGACATAATATCTGCCAGAGCCTTTGATATTTCCCTTGCCTTAAGAAAATGAATCCTTTTATCCAGAAAAATCCATAGTCTTAATGCAAAATCAGAATATTTTTCAGGATAAGCGGCAATATCATATTCTTTTAGCAAAAAAGCGCCGTCAGAAACCAAATTTATCAGGATTTTTTTTGGGGATATTTCTGTTTGATTATTTGAATGGGTTGTGTCGAATATGTAATGGATAATAATGGCATTCACAGTTAAATCAGCATCAATTGGATAGTAATAGATTGATTTAAGTCCTTTGAGATGCTTGGATAGTATAATATCATCAAGCGCTTGATTTTTTACGATAATATTTAGATTTTTATTGCTTTCATCAAATATTTCCTCAGCAAACAAATCTTTTCTGCCTGAAAAAAATTCAGAAAAAATGGAAATATCCTCTTTGGAAAATTCCCTTGAAAAAATCCGTTCATTTAAGCTGTTAGTTGTGTTTATAGCTGTTTTTTTCATTGATATACTCAAAATATGCTTTAAAATTACATATAATATTTATGTATTAACGAGGTGTATCCAATGCGTGCGACATTAAACATACCTGATGAAATAATTGCCGAGGTTCAGGAAATTACAGGTGAAAAGACAAAAACAAGGGCAATTGTCGCTGGTCTTAAAGAATTTATCCGTCTCCAGATTTTTACAATTGATAAACATTTTGAGCTAATACCAGGGGTTAGGATTTATGATTATGATGAGATTGAAATTTAGGTTATGATTAATAAATCTTTTAGATTAAACTTACCAAATACTTTCAACATAGTTATAATCTAAATTTTTTTTATCTTTTGTTATTAATTTCCAGTCATTAACAATAGCAGTCGCCACAATAATTCTGTCTGCAGGGTCAGCATGAAAATCTCCTAAAAGCCTTGTTGATTGAAATGCAATTTTATTATTAACAGGCA
Source organism: Desulfobulbus propionicus (assembly GCA_020720325.1). Taxonomy (GTDB): domain Bacteria; phylum Desulfobacterota; class Dissulfuribacteria; order Dissulfuribacterales; family DYOW01; genus DYOW01. The sequence goes on along the minus strand of DYOW01000134.1, from coordinate 366 downwards.
CAAAATTCAGGCAAGGCATTAATTCATTCATTTCAAGCCATTTCTCAAAGTCAATTTTTAAAGAAAGTCTGTGTTTTTCAACAAGCATTGAGGCTTCTCATACACTTATTGATGAAACATAAATTTTGCCTTCAGATATTGCTGAATTTATTGCATTAATAGCATTTTGTGAAAGCAATTCAGGGTTTGATATCCACCATATCCATGCATGTGTGTCAAGAAGCATCATTTCAAAACTTCCCATTCATTTTCTGCAACAGATTTAAATGGTTCGTCATATTTTACAAGTGTGTTCCTGAGTGATTTAAGAAGCGCTTCAGGGTCTTCTGTATAGCGTGAAATTTTAATAGTTGGTTTGCCGAAATT
>DYOW01000133.1 GCA_020720325.1 Desulfobulbus propionicus | reverse complement strand
ATTATACTGCTAATCTAAGCGCGTGGAATGTGATAGAGTAATAGTATGTTTTTATATTGAAAAATTTATATATTGCTATAAGTTATGCTATTAAAATTGGTTTTTTTGTATTTGCCCCGGCAAATTATTATGACTATTGCAAATGACACTGATTTTAAATGGTAAAAACACTTAAAAATGAAAAACATAATTGATAAATCCATAGAGGATTACACCTATAATAACACAACGCCTGAACCTGTGATTCTTCAGGAAATTGCTGAAATCACAATAAAAACAATGGATGCGCCACAGATGCTGTCAGGAAGGGTTGAAGGGAGATTATTAAAATTTCTTGTTCAGCTTCTTCAGCCCAAACTTGTCCTTGAAATAGGGACATTTTCCGGTTATTCAGCGCTTTCAATGGCTGAGGGACTACCTGAAGACGGGAAGATTATTACCTGTGAGATAAACATCATATCCCAGCAGGTTGCGCAGAAAAATTTTGACATGAGCCCTTTTGGAAAAAAAATTGAGCTTAAACAAGGTCATGCAATGGATGCAATAAAAGAGATTAATGGAGAAATTATTGACCTTTCCTTTATTGACGCTGAAAAAGAGGCATATCCCCGCTATTATGAAGAAATTTTAATAAGAACAAGACCGGGAGGCGTGATTGTTTTGGATAACATGCTGCTTTCAGGCAGGGTTTTGAGTCCATCTGATAATCCCTCAACCATTATTTCAGGGCTTAATAAATTCATTACAAATGACCCAAGGGTAGAAAATGTGCTTTTGACTGTAAGGGACGGGATACAACTGGTCAGGAAAAAATAATTTCTACAAAAATTATGAAATACTAATGCTGCCCTTCTCAATATCCTTTTTAACACTGTCAAGAATGCCGTTTATAAAGCCTGGGGCGCCTTCGCCGGAAAACTCTTTTGCAAGCTCGATTCCTTCGTTTATCACGACCTTTTTAGGAATATCATCCCTGAAAAACAATTCATAAATTGAAATAGAAAGAATAAGCTTGTCAATAATCGAAATTCTATCTACACGCCAATTTTTTGAATATTTTTCTATTACCTTGATAAGGTTGTCTTTTTTGCTTACAGTCCCGTCAATGATATTTCTTGCGAAGACAATTGTCTCATCATCTTCTTCAATTTTTTTATCTGTGAGATTAATAAGATAATCATTGATATCATATTCAAAGTTATCCGATCCCTGCATCTCCATTGCATAAAGCACCTGCAGGGCAACCTGTCTTCCAAGATGCCTTTTTGCCATTATTTATTATTTTTCTTTAATGATTATTTATCAATATTTTTAATAAGATTTGCCATTTCAATCGCAGCCATCGCAGCGTCAGCGCCTTTGTTGCCTGCCTTTGTGCCTGCCCTTTCAATTGCCTGCTCAATGCTATCGGTGGTAAGCACACCAAAAATCACAACGCAACCCTCATCAAGGGATACATGGGCAACGCCTTTGGATGCCTCAGCGGCGACATAATCAAAATGAGGTGTCGCGCCCCTTATTATGCAGCCCAAACAAATAACCGCATCATATTTTTTCTTCCCAGCCAATTTTTTTGCGACAAGAGGGATTTCAAAAGCGCCCGGAACCCAGGCAAGATCAATATCACCTTCCAATACGCCGTGACGGGTAAGCACATCAATTGCGCCTGAAATAAGTTTATTAGTTATAAATTCGTTAAATCTTGAGGCAACTATGCCAATTTTAAGGTCTTTACCCTGAAAATCTCCCTGGATTGTATTAACCATTTCTTTCCTTCAATAATTTTTTTAATTTTTTTTCAATTTTATATAATAACCTATTACTTAAATTCTTAAAAGGGGTTATATTTAATATAGGACAAAAAATTTTTTTTAATTTTTTTATTTTATTATTAATTCTTGTCACATTTTTTTAAGGATAAATATATTATGCAGCAATTTGTTGAACTCGGCCTGAATAGCGAAATTTTAAAGGCAATTGAGGAGATGGGTTTTGAAAAACCCACCCTTATTCAGGAAAAAACCATACCTTTTCTACTTGAATCATCTGATGATATTATTGCGCTTGCTCAAACCGGAACAGGTAAAACAGCGGCATTTGGCCTGCCAATAATCCAACAAATCGATGTGACAAGATGTGATGCTCAAGCTTTGATATTATGCCCTACAAGAGAACTCTGTCTCCAGATAACCAGAGATTTTACCAATTTCTCAAAATTTTTAAAGAAGATTAATGTTGTCGCCCTTTATGGCGGAGCTGACATCACAAAACAAATGGACGCGTTGAAAAGATGTCCGCACATTATTATAGCAACTCCAGGAAGGGCATTGGATCTCATAGAAAGAGGCAGGCTTAAGATTGAAAATATCGGCTGGCTTGTGCTTGATGAGGCTGATGAGATGCTTTCAATGGGATTTAAGGATGACCTTGACGCAATACTTAGAAATACCCCCAAAGAAAAGCAGACATTGCTTTTTTCAGCCACCATGCCCAAGGAAATTGTCTCAATCGCTGAAAGATACATGCATAACCCTTTTGAAATATCAGCAGGCAAGAAAAATATCGGCGCTGAAAACATAGCTCACCATTTTTATCTTATTAATCCCAAAGACAGATACCTCGTAATCAAAAGAATCGCTGATTTACATCCTGATATCTATGGAATAGTCTTTTGCAGGACAAGAAATGAAACCAAAGAAGTGGCGGACAAACTTATGGCAGACGGCTACAATGCTGACGCCCTTCATGGAGACCTGTCACAGGGGCAAAGAGACGTTGTTATGAACCGTTTCAGATCTAAACACCTGCAGATGCTTGTTGCCACTGATGTCGCGGCAAGAGGTCTGGATGTCAATGATTTAAGCCATGTTATTAACTATAATCTGCCTGAAGACCCAGAAATCTATATCCATAGGAGCGGCAGGACAGGAAGGGCAGGAAAAAGCGGGACTTCAATAACAATAATCACCCCAAGGGAAAAAAACAGACTGGGTGACATTGAGAAAAAAATAGGGAAAAAATTTGAGCAGAAAAAAGTCCCCACAGGAAAAGATATATGTGAAAAACAGTTTTTTAACTTTATTGACAAGGTGATGACAGTAAATGTGGATGAATCCCAGATTGAACAATACTTGCCGGAAATATATGAAAAATTAAAGGATTTTGACCGTGAAGAACTTATAAAACACTTTGTTTCTGTGGAATTTAATCATTTTCTCTCATATTACAAAGATGCGGAAGAGCTAAATGTTAGATTTGATAAACCAGACAGAAAATCCAAAAGAGACAGACATCTTTCTTATTCCCGATTTTTCCTTAATCTTGGAAAAAAAGAAAATATATCAAAAAGAGATGTGATTTTTCTGATAAATGATAGTATGCCGGATAAATCAATTGATATAGGGGATATTGAGATATTAAATAATTTTTCGTTTTTTGAAATAGACAGCAATTATGAAAAAGATATATTAAAAGCCTTTAAAAACCTGAAATATCAAGGTAAAAAGGTTAATATTGAACTGGCAAAGCTGAAGAAATAG
>DYOW01000132.1 GCA_020720325.1 Desulfobulbus propionicus | reverse complement strand
ATGGAAGCAAAAAAATAATAAAAGTTGAGACAAAGGATGGCTACAACTTAATCATAACTTTTAATGATTATGTTAAAAAAAAGTATGATATGAGTGAAAAATTATTTGGAGTTTTTGAGATATTAAAAAATAAAGAAAAATTTAACGAAGTATTTATTGATGAAGGAAATCTTGCATGGGATATAGATAAAAACATTGATTCACAAATACATTGGAATAATCGTATTGATATATGCTCTGACACAATCTATATTTATGGAGAAACAATATAATAATATTTTTGAGTTACAAGATTACTAATATACATAAATTAATCAAAAATAAATAAAACACGTTTTAAAAAATATGAACAGACAGCAAGCTAAATTACTTTTGCAGGAAAAATTCGGACTTTCAAATTTTTATGATAAACAATGGATGACCATTGAAAAGATATTAAATGGCGAAAGGGTCTTGCTCATTGAAAAAACAGGTTTTGGCAAATCCCTTTGTTTTCAGTTTCCCGCTGTTGTTTTTAGCGGAACCACTGTGGTTTTTTCTCCATTAATCGCATTAATGAGAGATCAGATAAAAAAATTAGAAAAACTTGGGATTGCGGCAAAATGCATAAATAGTGAACAATCTTCCGATGAAAACTCCCAGATAATCAATGAAGCCAAACAGGGGAAGATTAAAATCCTCTATATTGCCCCTGAACGACAGGAAAACAGCGAATGGATTGAAGCGTCAAGACAAATGAACCTGTCAATGGTTGTGGTTGATGAAGCCCATTGCATATCAGTTTGGGGACATGATTTTCGCCCTGCATTTAAAAGAATAATTAATCTTGTGAATCTTTTGCCAAAAGGACTCCCTGTCCTTGCGACAACTGCCACTGCCACCAAAAAAGTTCAGGAAGATATCGCAAGGCAGATAAGTGGCGACATAACCACCATAAGAGGAAGCCTTATGAGGGATAACTTCAGGCTGTTTGTCGCAAAGGTTTCATCAGAAGACGAAAAAATGATCTGGCTTGGACAAAACCTTGAAAAAATACATGGCTCAGGCATTCTCTATACAGGAACAAGGGTTGACACTGAAATTTATCAAAAATGGCTGGAATACCTGAAAATATCATCCATATCATATAATGCGGGGCTTGATCCTGATTCAAGGATTGCAATTGAACAGGGTTTGATGAATAACAAATGGAAGTGTATTGTCTCCACCAATGCCCTTGGCATGGGGATTGACAAGCCAGATATAAGATTCATTATTCACACCCAAATTCCCCAGTCACCTGTCCATTATTATCAGGAAATTGGCAGGGCTGGAAGAGACGGCGCTTCTTCTTATATTATTCTCTTTTATAATCCTGAAGATAAAAAATTGCCTGAGGCATTTATTGAAGGCAGCAGACCGTCAATTAAAAAATATGAAAAAGTAATTGAGGCGATTAAATCTGAACTTTTGGGGAAGAGGGATTTGATGAAAATAACCAATCTGAAACAAAATCAGAGAAGAGTTATAACGGCTGACCTTATTGAACAGGGCATTATCAGAGAAGTTTCTACTGGAAGAGTAAAAAAATATGAGTTTATCCCGAATTCAAAGCCCCTTGACACAAAGGCATTTGAAAAACTTCGTGACGCAAAACTACAAGACCTTGATTGTATGATTAAATATGTTGAGACTACTGATTCAAGGATGAAATTTCTTTGTGAATACCTTGGTGATAATCCTGAACAAAATTTTAATAACTGCGATAATACAGGCAAAAAAAAGATAAAGGTTGCGATCACCACTGACTGGCAAGATAAATTAAATAAATTCAGAGAAAATTACTTTCCAGAGCTGGAGGTTGAATCTAAAGGCTCAAATATAGTTAACGGGGTGGCTGGCTCTTACTATGGGGCTTCTAATGTTGGGAGGATAATTTATCGTTCAAAATATGAAGGTGGTGGAGATTTTCCTGATTTTCTGTTAAATTTAGTTATTAAGGCTTATAGAAAAACATTTGCAAAAGATAAATTTGACCTGATAGTTTATGTGCCGCCGACAAAATCAGGAGATTTAGTTAAAAATTTTGCGCAAAAGGTTTCCCATGCCTTAAAAATTCCTATATCTCATAACCTTCAAAAAAGCCGTGAAACACAGGAACAAAAGGTATTTTCTAATATTTATTTAAAAAGAGATAATATAAAAAACGCCTTTGCATATATTGATGCAGACGAAATAAATGGCAAAAACATCCTGCTTATTGATGATATTTTTGACAGCGGCGCGACTATTAAAGAAATAGGCATGATGTTGACCAAATCAGGCGCAAATAAGATAATGCCTCTTGTCATCGCAAAAACCGTTGGCGGAGATTTGATATCATGAAAGATGCCGCATACTGGATAGCCCTGGCGCATTTGCCCAAATGGGGACGATTAAAGATAAATAACCTTATTATTAAATTTTTTCACGAAAATAAGATTACAATTGAGGATTTTTTTCATCTTGACGAAAATGAATGGAGAAATATCTATCAACTCGATGAAAAACAGATTTCTGACCTGAAACAGCTTAAAACTGAACTTCCTGGAAATGCCTTTCTTGCTGAATCTCTTTATAATCAGGGTTATGAAATAATCCCAATAACATCTTCTGAATATTCAAAAACATTAAAAGACAACTTAAAAATATCCAATTCCCCTCCTCTTTTATATATTAAAGGAAATAAAAAGATGCTTAAGGAAAAATCAATCGCAATTGTAGGCTCAAGAAACGCATCTGAGATTTCATTAAAATTTACGGATAACATTGCAAAACTCGCCGCAAGAGATTTTAAGGTAGTGGTCAGCGGTTTTGCAAAAGGAGTGGATAAGCAGGCGCTGGACTGCGCATTAAATTACAAGGGACAGAGCATAATTGTGCTTCCACAGGGAATAATGACATTCACAACTGGATTTAAAAATTATTATAAACAAATAATTAACGGCGATGTATTGGTTTTAAGCATATTTTTCCCCAAAGCCCCCTGGCAGACAGAATTTGCAATGGCAAGAAATCCAATAATTTATGGACTTTCCAATGAAATCTATGTGGCTGAGTCCTCTGAAAAAGGCGGGACATGGTCGGGAACTGTTGACGGATTAAGGAAGCAAAGAAAAATTTATGTAAGAAAACCTGAACAAGATGAAAAAAATGCCAATAATCTTTTGATTCAAAAAGGAGCTGTCCCTGTTGATTTCTATGGCAATGAATTACAGGAAAAAATAGATAATTCAGCTAATTTCCAGCTATATGAGAATAAAATGACAACTGAGGCGGAATCATTAAAATTATTGGAATCCAAAATCCGCTCTGTGTGTGACAGCAAACCATTAAGCGCAAAGGAATTAATCACAAAGCTAAATATTGACTGGACGCCGCAAAAACTTGGCAGTTTCCTGAAAAAATTAGATTTTATTGAACTAATAAAGGTAAAAAACATAAACTGCTATAAATTAAAAGGCGCATCCGAACCAAAACAAACAGGGCTTTTTGGTTAAAATTGAAATGTGATTGTCAAAACGCTTGATTACAGGA
>DYOW01000042.1 GCA_020720325.1 Desulfobulbus propionicus | reverse complement strand
CTCAAAGATGAATGCAATATTTTTAAGAATAAAGGAATATATTATTTTAATCATTGTGTGTTCCCCAGATCATCCCGACTTTTTTTTTAAGAATCAATAAAGCTGATGCCTCTGCCAATGCCTTATCTTTTCTTGTTAATTCTTTCTCAAGCTCTTTTATTCTTTTTGAATCATTGTTTTTAACCTGCTTCTTATTGCAAACGCTATCTGATATGAAATCTCTCTTCCAATTTTCTATTTCTCGAAGAAAAAAAACCTTTTTCTCTTAGAAAAGAACCCTTTAATCCCTCTTCCAAAGAATAATAGCTTACTATAATATCAAATTTCTCACTTTTATTATATTTATTGCCTGTTAAACTGATTTTTTTATTTTTATTCATATTTTTTTTCCATGTATAAATTGTAGTTACAGGTATCCCTGCCTCATCAGCTATCTCTTTAACAGATTTATTACTTCCTGCATATACCTTTTCTAAAATATTTTCCTTAAAAGATAAAGAATATGTCTTCATTTTCATGTCTCCTTTTTGTATAAAATTTTTTCAATTAAAGGGGACAACTATTCTGACACATAGGGGTTTAAAAATAAATGTTATGTAACGTACTGACAAACCGGCGATATTGGACTAAAATGTCATTGACGATTAAAAAGAAGCGTATCCATGTATGAAGTATGAAACAATGTGGAATGAAAAGAAAAAAGGATTCTATTTATGCCAACCATCTCAATGTTTTTTGGAATAATCATTTACATGTACTATTTTGATAATAAGGAACATCAAGCGCCTCATATCCATGCAAATTACGCTGAATACGATGCGGTTATCTCAATTCCAGAAGGTGACGTAATACAAGGTGAAATACCAAACAACAAACTGAAATTGATAAAGGCATGGATTGAAATACACCAAGAAGACTTATTGGCTGATTGGAAATTAGCTGTTGAAGGTCAGCAACCACACAAAATTGAACCATTGAGGTAAAAATGCTTAAAGTAAAAAAAGTGCACGCGAATAACGATTTTACCTTGTTTGTCGAGTTATCAGACGGTCGGGCTGGAATTTTTGATGTTAAGCCTTATTTAGATAAAGGAGTTTTCACACAGCTAAAAGACAAGGATTACTTTAAACAGGTTAAACCATTTTTTTGCGGTATCATATGGCCTAATGAGCAAGACCTCAGCGCCGACACTATTGCGCATGAGTTAAAATCAAATACATAACAAGTTCATAAACGCAGACTTTTATCGCGCCGTTCCCTTTGCTGCGCTCACTACACAGCACGATAAAAGCTGGTTATACCTGTCGTTAGGTTTTTAAAAGAACCGAAGGATTAAAAATATGAATATAATATTTGATATTGCTTCAAATATTGCAACACCTTTAGCATTAGGTGGATTTTTTGCCGGTAAAGTTTATAATCCTGTATCATTTGATCTCTCCATCCAGATTTTACCAAAACATCTAATAAAAACTTAACATATCCCTAATCCTTTGGCTTCCAGTTTAAAAGAAGGGAGGAATTCAAAAAAATTCCACCTGTGTGAAGAATATGCAATAAGCCACCCATAAAAGGCGTTAATATGCCAGCAGCTCCAAGCGCTACTCCAATAAGGTTTGTTGTCATAGCGAACCAGTGATTTTCATTAATGGTTTTAAGGGTTTTTTCGCTTAGTTTTTTTACAAACACAATATTATCAAGATTGCTGTCAACAAGGGATATGTCAGATGCCTCAATGGCTGCCTCAGCCCCGTTTGTGCCCACTGATATACCTATATCTGCCTTTGAAAGCGCAAAAGCGTCATTCACGCCGTCACCAACCATTATCACATTTTTTCCCCTTGATTTTAATTCATTAATAAACTCAGCCTTTTGTTCAGGAAGAAGTTTTGCCTTATAGCCGGTAAAATTAAATGTCTTTGCCATTGAAGACGCAAGCAACTCTGAATCACCTGTAATCATATAAATTTCATTGATTCCTGACTGCCTGATATTTTCAAGGGTTATCTGCAAATTATCCTTAAGAGCATTTGCTATTGCAACACACCCCATTAACTTGTCATTTTTAGCGACATAAACCATTATATTGCCGTTTTCGGTTAAATTTTTTGCTTGAGATTGAAAACCGCTGACACTTATATTATGCTCTTTCATAATGCTGTCATTTCCAACAACAATCAAATCACTATCCAGATATGCCTCAACGCCTTTTCCGGGAATAAATTCACATGTCACATGAACGCCTGTATTAATATTGTTTTCAGACGCATACTGCTGTATTGCCCTTGCAAGGGGATGATGATTATGTGATTCAGCGGTCGCCGCAAGATAGATTATTTCTTCTCTGCTGATTTTTTTATTTTTTGGGATAATCTCGGTGATATATAATTTATCAGCGGTAAGTGTTCCTGTTTTGTCAAAACAAATGCAATTTGCCTCTGAAAATCTTTCAAGATAAAGTCCGCCCTTGATTAAAATATTCTTTTTTGTGGCATTTGCGATACCTGATGTTATTGAGGTTGACACGGCAAGAATTGTGGCGCAGGGACATGACATTACAAGAAGCACGCTGAAAGCTTTAATGGGATCCATTGTTATTAAAAACACGAGAAAAGTGGCAAGCATGCCTATTTTCATAAGCCTTGCAGATAGAATATCCGCCTTTTTTTCCACAGGCGCCCTGTTGGAAAGGGATTCCTCAACAAGATAGAGTATTCTTGAGATATATGTCTCATCGCCAATTTTTTCAGCCCTGACAAATATAAGCCCCTGCTCTATTATTGTGCCTGCATAAACAAAATCGTTTATCTCTTTTTTTATGCCTTCTGCCCTGCCTGTTATAGTTGCTTCGTTAATTAAGGCAGAACCCTTTATAATTGTTCCGTCAGCCGGAATCTTTTCACCTGTATGAAGCACAAGGGTGTCATCAATTTTTATATCAGACACAGGGATTTCCACTTCAACGCCGTTTACAAGCGCAAATGTATTTTTTATAGAACCTTTTAATATATCCCTTATCTGCCTTCTTGACCTCTCGGTGATATAATCTTCAAGGAGCATGCCAATTCGCATAATCCAGATTATTTCAAGCGCCGCCACTGCTTCGCCAAGCAAAATGGCTGTTAATATGCCAATTGTCAGAAATGGGAAAAGGCTTAAAAACCTCTTTTCCTTCATGTCCTTCACTGTTTTTTTGATTAGAGGCGCAGCGGCTGCAATGGCAATAAAGCCTGATATGCTTAATAATCTCTGAGATATTGTGGTTTTAAAAAATACTTCTTTAACGAAAATAAAAACCATAAATCCGGTCAGAAGAATAACCTGAACAAAATTACCAAGAAGGGTATTTTTTTCCTTTTTAATGCATCTGTCGCAGGCTATGCCGGATAAATTGTTTTTTATATGGGAAAGTTCTATATTATCGCTGTAATTCTTAATCCATTCATGAATTTTGGATGTTATGTCATCGGGGTAAAATTTTTTATGGTCATAAAATATTATTACGCTTCCTGTTATTGATTTAACCTCAATGCTTTTAAGATTAATCTGACTTGTCAGCCAGTCTTTTAAAAATAGCGCCCTTTTTTCACAATTTTTTATCTTTAAAACGTGAACCCTGATTCTTCCTTTTATGTTATGTTTTATCTCAATTGGTTTTTGCATTTTTTAACCTTTAAGCTACTAAAATTTCATTATTTCACAATCCAGATAATTCATGAGAAGATTATCATGAGTGGCAATTAAAACAGTTTTGTTTTTTTCTTTTTCCTCTGAAACAGCGTCTTTAAGAAGATTAATATAAATTCCGTCCATACCGCTTGTAGGCTCATCAAACAATAGAACATCCGCTCCTGATGAAAAAGCGCAGGCTAAAAGCAGGCGTTGTTTTTCACCTCCGCTTAATGAAAGGGGATGAAAACATTTAAGATGAGACAATCCCATTCTTTCCAGCCAATAATCGCTGTTTTGATGATTATTATAATTTATCTCATCATTAACGCTTGTAAAAAAAAACTGGAAATCCGGATTTTGCATCACCATATATTTTTTTGTTTTATTATGAGACTCATAATAAATATGACCTTTTGTGGGTTTTAATAATCCCATTAAAGTTTTAAGAAAACTTGTCTTGCCTGAGCCATTTTTCCCGGTAATTATTGTGATTTCATTTTTAAAAAAACTTCTGTTAAGTCCCTCCCATATACATGGCAGATTTTTTTTATATCTGAAACTGAGGTCTTTAATATTAATATTCATTTCATTCTTTTTTTCGCATGGTGGTTTTTTTTTATCAAACAATTTTTTTTCATATCTTAAACCAAAATCATTGCAGAAATCTTCAGAATTTAATTTATCAGGATCTCCGTCATATTCAATACTGCCTGAATTAATAATTATAAGCCTGTCAGGAATATCAGCAAGGTATGAAAATCTGTGTTCAGCCACAATAATGGTTTTTCCTGAATTTTTTAGTTCTTTAAGGGAATCATAAAGAGCGGTCATTGCTTCTTCTGATAAATTTGACGAGGGTTCATCAAGGACAATGATATCAGGCTCAAGGGTCAGAACAGAAGCTATGGCAACCTTTTGCGCTTCACCGCTTGAAAGTGTATGGGTAAATCTCCGTGATAATTTCTCAAGACCCATTTTAAGCAATGAGCTATTCACTGCTTTCTGAATTTTATCAATGGGAAATTCAAAATTTGAAGGCGCAATCGCCACTTCTTCAAAAACCTGCGCAAGAAAAAACTGCTCCATTGGCTCCTGAAAAACAGAGCCTGCTATTTTGGATTTTTCATAAAGAGATAAGTCTATCCAGTTTTTATCTTTGATTTTAATCTCACCTTGTATCTCACCGGAATAAAAATAGGGAATAAGTCCGTTTATTGTCCTGAGTATTGTGGACTTTCCTCCTCCGCTTTTACCTGCGATACACACAAATTCCCCTTTAGAAACAGAAAAATCCATGTTTCTTATAGACGGCTCTTCCCTGTTGCAATACTTAAAAGAAAAATTTGTGAAATCTATCATAATAAATTAGCCCTGCCAGCACGAATAAATTAAAAGAAATAAATAAATATTCTTTATTTCCAAATTCATATTCTTTTAATTGCGTGGCTTTGGAATTAAGGGAAAAACCTTTAAGTTCTGCGGCGGCAGCCATTCTTTCCCCTGTTAAAAAACCCCTTATAACAATTGGCAGAATAAATAATTTAAGACTTGAAAAAGGTTTTAAGATAAAATCAGATGGTTTTAAGATAATACCCCGAATTTTTAATCCATCCATTATCTTTCCTGCTTCATATTTTATAGTCGCTATATATCTGATGGCTATCATAACCGTATAGCCAACAGCTCCGGGAAGTTTCAATTTATTGAGTGAATACAAAAGGCTAAGGGTATCAGTGGTCATTCCAAGAATAATTCCGGTTGACATCATTGGAATTATAACAAGATATATTCTTATATATGTCTCATATTCTGTTGGATTTGAAAAAATAATGTATTCAAACAGATAAGTCAGTGAAAAAGAAATCAGCATAATAACGACTATATAAAAAGTTATTTTATAAAGCCTTGTCATAATAAGATAAACAATGTTTAATAAAGCAAAAAGACCAAGGACAAAGATATTTTTTATAAACGGAAGAGTTATAAAAAAAATAACGGATAGGAGAATCTTTGCCCTTGGATCCATATCCTGAAAAAAACCATCTTCATATTTCTTTTCAATAATATTATCAGATATATTCATTTAACATCCTTAAAGAAAAGAAAAAAGACCAGAGGCAAAGACATTGATTTAATTCGGAAGATTTTAAGGAGTACGGAAGAGTTACGAAATTAACAACAGAAGATAGAATCTTTGCCCCTGAATCTAATTTTTTTAACATGCCTCCATTTTTATATGAAATTATTATTTTTAGCAGGGGTGAAAAATTTTTCGCCCTTACTATAAAAAAACCAAAGGTAAGAACATGTAGCGTATTAAACGGGAGAGAGGAGGGAGAATGAAAAAGAAAATCCTTACCTTTGGTTAAACTTATCAATTTATAATTATAACCGCTTGACAGCATCTTTATTAAAACCCATAAATCCTGTTTTCTGAATATCTCTAAAAAAACTTATTCCCAAATAGGCGCCAAGTCCAGCGCCTATACCTACGGCAATATTGTTTATTATCATAAGCGACCAGACGAGTTTGGTGTCTGAAAAACCAATCCATGCTGCAAGCAAAATTCCGAGAACTCCTGCAGAAACCCTGAAAAAAATCACTGAAACAGGAGCTTTATATGACAAATTTGTAAATTTACCGGCAAACTCTCCTATTACCCCTGACAGAAAAAAAGTTACAAAAAGAAAAGGATGTCCGGGAAAAACAAAGCCATATATTGCCCCCATACATAAACCAACCATAGTTATAAAATATCGCCTGTTTACCTTTAATATGCCGATAGTTAATATAATGCCCTGAGCAGTTCCAAGGATAAAATTTTCAAGTCCAGGAATTTTTCCCACAACAAGACCCACAAGTCCTCTGATTATAACTCCGAGAACTATGCAAAGAGCTGAAGTAATTCCAATTAGTGTTAAATCCCTTGTGCTAAAATCTTCACCCAAAAACTTCATACAATAAAGTTGCCTCCCACCTTATCCAGAATTTTTTCAGTAAAACTCCAAACCGCCTTTTTATCCATAACAGTCTTGAAAGGAATATCTGTTTCCTTTCCGTAAAGCATTTTATAAAATTTTTTAAGACCTTCTGTATCTTTTTCATCAAGTTTATTGGGGTTAATCTCCCCTCCAAGAAGACCTGCATGTATGGGAGGCTCAGGGAGTTTATTTATTAAGGGAAGAAGATATTCCCACCCTCCATGCACTTTGCCCCTTACAAAAACACCGGTTGTGTCAATAGCCACCCCAAAAACCACAGTCTTTTTGCCTGCAAGCTGTTCTCTGTATTTCTCAACAAAATCGTTTAATTCTTTAAGAACATGATGACTGTAAATACCCGAACCTATTATAATCAAATCATAATCAGAGGGGTCAGGCATTTCTTTTGCGTCATGAATATGCGTGTTGTTGCCAATTCTTTCAGCCATCCAGTTGGCGACTTCTTTTGTTGAACCGTATTTGCTTGCGTAAATTATAAGCGATTTCATAATTTTATTTCTCCATGATTGATTTATTTATATTTTATAAAGACATGACTCCTTTTAATGGTTTTTCATTAAAATGAATCATATAATAATCAATTAAAAGCTGTGTAAGATTTACATTCCAGAATTCACCGGCAATATTTAACTCCATGATTCCATTATTAAAATTAATCAGACCTGTTTTTTCCCACTGCATTAAAAGGGGTTTATATATATTTATCAAATCTTTCTTGAATTTTTTTTCTATTATTTCAAAATTAACGCTGCCTTCCTCAATCTGACCGGCAATTTCCCTGAATATCTGATTGTCATCAGGAAGTTTTGTCATTGAAGCAATTGGTTTTTCTTTTTTTTGGATTTTTTCATAATATTTATCCAGATCTCCTTCCTGATAAAAATTATAATCGCCTGTTTTTCCACCTGAGCCGCATCCGAGGGGAATGCATGTGGCTCCATAACGTATTGAATAATTATAAATATTTCTCTCTCTTTGTGTCCTTGACCAGTGACACATAGAAACCCTCCTGAAACGATTTTTATAAAGGTTTTCTCTTCCAATCCTGAACATTTCCGACTGCGTGGGAATATCAGCCGCATCAGGGAGTCTTCCATCCCTTATTGCTCTGTCGAGAAGACCATTTTTAAATATATTAAGCTGATAAAGGTCGCAGCCGTCAATTTTTGTGTTGTCAATAATTGTATGCAGGTCATTGTTCCAGACATCAAAATCCTGACCAGGCAAACCATAAATCAAATCAATTATCACAGGAGCATGTCCA
Organism: Desulfobulbus propionicus; assembly: GCA_020720325.1. Classification (GTDB taxonomy): domain Bacteria; phylum Desulfobacterota; class Dissulfuribacteria; order Dissulfuribacterales; family DYOW01; genus DYOW01. The sequence continues at coordinate 13,249 of DYOW01000042.1, read as the reverse complement.
AGAGAGACTAATTTATCCAATAATAAAAGTACTTCCTCTTTTTCAGCCTTCCTGCCAAGATTCTGGCGTATTTTAGTGTCAAATGTCTGAACTCCAATTGAATAACGGTTAATGCCAGCCTCAGCGGAGCTGTAAATCTTTTCATCATCAAAATCATATACCCTTGCCTCAAGGGTTATTTCACAATCATTTGTAAGAGGCAGCATATTTTTTAAATGTTTTATAAGTCTTTTAATATCATCTCCAAAAAGCGTGGTGGGAGTTCCGCCTCCAAGATATACCCCCTGAAAAGGTTTTGATTTTATAAGATTATAACTGGAAATTAATGTTATCTCGTCAATTAATGCGTCAACATATCTTTTGCTGTCTTCTTTCTTAAATGGATACATATAAAAACCGCAGAATGCGCATCTTGTGACACAAAAAGGAATATGTATGTAAATTACCCTTTTTTCAAAGGAATCCTCTTCATTGGCAAGACAATTCCAGACTTCATGAATTTTGTCCTTTTCAACAGGAAATCCCCCTGCGCCTGCATGAACTGCAAATTTTCTGTCAAAAGCGAATTTTAGGGGATCAACGCCTTCGTTTGCCAAAAACCTCCTCATTTCCGGGGCGCTTAAAACTGATGTTTCCCTGTTTAATTCACCGATATTGATATTTTTCTCTGTTAAATCTCTTTTGATTTCATTTTGTTTTTCAGCAATTGATGATCCATGATGTTTCCCAAAACCCATGAATTTTTCTTTTGCCTCAGTGAGAAGCTCAGAGGTGATACAGGAAAAACCCATATCCCTTGCGTATGATTCAACTGTTTCCTTTACCATATTCCTGACAAAAGGGGGTATTGCTTCAATTTTTGTCAGCGCTTCCTGTGACCATTCCATATTTATTTATTCTCCCGTTAATTTTTTAATTCATATCTGATTGGCACAATAATATTCATTTTTTCATTCAACTGAACTGTCAAAACCGGATTTGCGGCAACCCGCCTTGCTGTTTCAAGAGCCGCATCAAGAAGAATTTTATGACCATTATTATTTGCCAATGAATATGATATGATTTTTCCTGTGTCATCAATAACAAAATTTAATCTGACTGTTCCGGTTATCCCTGTTTTTCTTGCAAAATGAGGATAAAACTTTTCTTTTTCAAGAAGATAAATAATCCTTGATATCAGGGCATTTTTTAAGTCTCCATTAATATTGACTCCGCCTGATTCAGATGTTCCTGTAGCGCCTCTTGAATGAGATACAGTCTGGTTTGCGCCTGAACTATTTGATATGTTTTCTGTTTGTGGCAAAACATCTCCGGCGTCTGCGATATCCTCAGACTGAGCGCTGATATCACTCACTAATTCCGGCGCAGGCTCATTTGTCACAACTTGTTTGTCAATAACCTTTGGAGCGCCTGCTTTTTTTATTATTTTTGGTTGTTTTTTCTCCGTTTTTTTTATGACTTCAATTTTTTTCTCTATAATCGGCTCTGGTTCTTTTATAACAGGCGCAGGAACAGCCTTAATTGCTTCAGTTTTTGGCAAAGGCTCTTCTTCTTTTAATTCTTCTTTGATAAGCTCACATTGGAAACATTTTGTAACTGGATCAGGCATTATATTTTTTAGATTGTCAATCTTAAATGTTGAGGCAAGCATAATCAGAATAAAGGAATTCAATATTAATGCCCCAAAAAGGGATAATGTATTTAATCTGTTTTCAAATTCATGATTAGACATCATTTTCTTTTAGCGCCTGTATCTTGAATGAATTTAATCCGCGTTCTTTTGCGCAATCAATAATTTGTATAAAAGACCTAAAAGGAGCATTTTTATCCACCTTAAATTCAAGGGTGACGCTTTCAGAAAGAGTATTTAACCATGCAGGTATTTCAAAATGCTCCATTAATTTTCCATCAATAAATATTTCTCCTTTTTCATTAACACTTATAACCACATTTTCTGATTCTTTTTGTTCCTCAGTGGCGCTTTTTGCTTCGGGAAGTTTTATATCAAGGGATGTTGTTGTGATAAATGTTGATATAAGCATAAAAAATATCAATAAAACCAACAAGGTGTCTATCAGAGGTGTTAAATCCACCCTGTAGTGATCATCATCTGAATAAAAACTTTCCCAGTTATTTTTCAAGAAAGAACCTCATTGTTTTTAGCAAGCTGTATATAATTTTTTGAAAAATTTTCAGCATCCTGCCTGTGGTTTGCCTGTTTTGCAGACACAAATTGGCTGTTTAACTTGCAGCCTTTTTCAATGGCAAACATGCCCAAACCTTTCAGCTTGTTTGAAAGAATGTGCTGAAAAATAAGATTTGTTATAGCCACAAAAAGCCCCATGCTAGTGGCAAGGAGAGCCTCCCATATTCCGCCTGCAAGCACAGACGGGTCAACCTGTTTGGCAAGGGATAATCCCTTAAAAAGCTGAACCATGCCAAGGACTGTGCCAAACAAACCAAGAAGCGTGGCAAGTGAAGCCCCAAGCCTCAGCCACGAAACAGAATGCTCCACATCCTTAAAATTTAAATGAAAAATATAAAGTATCTCTGATTTAAGCTCATGGCTTGAAAGATTGCATAACTGTTTAATATCATTAATTACATGATTAATCCTGCATTGTTTCTTTTCATCTGGGACATAATCCTTTTTTTTAAGAAAAAAAGCCTCTTTTTCCTGCAACAAAAGCAATATAAAATTTTTTATAAATAAATAAGTTGAAAATAAGGACAGACAAAGGAGAAGATAACCTCCTATGCCTGCCTTGTTTAATAAATCAATGGGATTCATGCTAATTCCTCCAAAAAATGGTTTGTAACGCCTGTTTTTTCATAAACAGTTATTTTAAGAAGCGGAAGCTTTAATTTTTTAGCTACGTATTTTTCTTTTATATCATTGTAATCATTTTCTTTGCCAAGCTGCTTTTCAAGCTGCTCCCATGCCCATATAATATCTTTTTCTTCCTGGAGAAATTCAAAGGCTGCCACGCCAAAAAGTGAAGCTGCCCTGAATTTTTTGCAGGCTTTGTCGCTTTCACAGATTTTTACACAAACAAAAGGATTTTTTTTAATGCTTTTTGCGCAAAGACCCCTTGAATGAACAAGCCCGCAAATGTCCTCGCCATTTAAGAAATAACTAAATTCAATGCCGTAGGGATGTCCGTCCGGGTCAACCATGCAAAGGGTTGCCCAGCCGAACTCCCTCACAAGCGTTTCAATTTCATTTTGCTTCATTCTGCGCATTAAAATCTCCAGTTAAATCCAGTGTAATAAAAGGCGCCAGGACTCTCAAGCACGCTGTCTCCCCACTGTGTGTTGTCAAACAAGTCATTGACGCCAGCATAAATATCCATTGTTTTATAAAGCTCCTTGGTTATCTTAATGTTTGTTAAAAACTGGTGGTCATTATCAAAAGCGCCAGCGTCATTGATATATCCGTAATCACCCTTCCATTCGCTCCTGATATTTGTTTTTATTCCCCAGGGTCTGTAAAGCCAGTCAAATTTTATATGCGCAAGATGTCTTGGCTTTCCCTCAATCCTAACTCCCTCATTATTAACAGCATTTAAATATGTATAATTAAGCCCAATGGTTATGTCTTGTTTAAGAGCGTAATCAGCGTTCATTTCAACGCCCTGCAATGTGGCTTCATCAATATTCACATATTGATATTCGCTTGCATTTCCATTTTTACCTAAATAGACAGTATCAATCAAATCCTTGATTTCATTATGAAAATATGCAATTTTTCCGGAAAATCCGCCAAACTCACCTTCAGCGGCTATCTCTACTGAATCGCTTGTTTCAGGTGTAAGCTGGGAATTTCCGATTATATGATATTTTCCGCCCATTCCGTAAAAGTCTCTATATAACTCCCCTGCCCCTGGCGCCCTGAATGAATGTCCGTAATTGGCTTTTAGCCTTAACTTATTGAATACTTTATATGTCAAGCCTATTTTTGGTGATAGTTCCTCACCGAACTGTTCATTATCATCATATCTTATCGCTGGAATTATGAGCAGTTTTTGTGTTAACTGCCATTCATCCTGCAAATATGAGGAAATATTTTGATTATCCCACTGGCAAGCCTTTAACCTTACTCCTTCCCTTGTTATATATCTGCAGTCACTTAATTCTTCGCTGGAATTTCTTACGCTAAAAAATCCTTCATCCCTTACCTCGCCACCAATTGTCACAAGGTGGTCTCCCAGAAAACCTGAAAAATATTTTCCCACCTGAGCCTCAATGACATCAGTTGTCCTTTCACCGTCGTCAAAACTTGTTTGGCCAGTTTCAAGCTGACCTTTATAATATTGAATCTTCCCGATTTTTATATTTTGACCATATCGGGAGTCATAATCTTTATTATATTGGGATGTATATGCCCCGAGCATTGCGGTCAAGCCGTCTCTGTTATAGTTAATTCTTCCTGAAAAATCCTTTCTTCTGTATATATTTTGCGAATTTGTTATATATGTGCTTGGGGCTCTTCCTTTAAGGATATTGCTATTAAGCTCTGTTTCACTGTAAAGGGCAGAAAGTTCAGCATTTAACCAGTCATTAAACTTAAATGTAAGCAAACCGTCAATATCCCTTATCTCTCTTTCAGATATTAATGTCTGGTTTTTTTCTATAAAATACGGGTCTTCTTCAAGATATGTTCCTGAAACCCTTAAACCTGTCTTTCCAAGGAGTCCTTTCTGGTTTTTATCCGCAAGATTTATGGTAAAACCAGTGGTTCCAAGGTTGTTTTCATGGGAATAGGCGCCGTATTTTCCGCTAATCTCAACGGATATTTTTTCTGGTTTTTTTGTTATGATATTAATAACGCCTCCCATTGCCTCAGAGCCGTATAAAGCGCTCATTGGGCCCCTTACTATCTCTATTCTTTCAATATTTTCAGTGGTGATGCGTGTTGGGTCATCAAATTTTCCCTGCTCCCCCGCAAATCTTTTTCCGTCAACAAGGATAAGCACATGTTTTCCCTCAAATCCCCTTATGCTTGGTGTTGAACGCAGCATATCCTGATAAAAATATATGCTTTCAGAAAACCTTAAGATATCTTCAATATCATCAGCGGCGACCGCATCAATCTCTTCTCTTGTGACTATTTCAATGGAAGGAGGCACTTCCTTGACCTCTGCCTCTGACCTTGTGGCGGTGACTGTAATTTCCTCAGTTTCCATATTTTTTTTGTCTTCAGAATAAACAAGGCTATGATTGAAAATGAGACCTTGTATCAAAATTAATGCGAACACAAAACCTTTTCTTTCCCTTTTTAAAAACATTTATATGTCCTCCCAATAAATTTTTTCTTTAATCTACCACATAAAAAAATTATTGCAACAGAAATTCAATATCATTTTATTTTTTTAGTTTTAAAAAAACAGATTCTAAACAACATCTCAAAATATAAATTTTGTTTCAATATGATAAGATTACTCGTCACTTCATTCCTCGTAATGACATATAATAATATTATTCAGAGATTCCATTTCTGTCATTGCTGGCAAAGCGAGGAATCTTAAAATGTATCCTAATCAGTTTCCTGAATATACTGAAATTGTTAAGATAAGTAAGGTTATTTGTAAAACATATTCAAAATGGAATTGAAAGAATTGATAGCGGAATGATAAAGCATCAAAACTTTCCTGGGAAGAAACATATAAAAATATGAAAAGAGGGACAAAAGATTGGAAAGATTTTGATACTGTTCTTATGGATGGACTTGATTAATGAAAATTGAGCGATATGGAGTTTATTACGCTGACTTAAATCCAACCCAAGGTTCTGAATTAGACAAAATAAGACCAGTTGTAGTAATAAGCCAAAGTGAAATGAATAAATATCTGGAAACAATTGTAGTATGCCTATTAACAACCAAGCTTCATCCAAAGTGGCGAAGTCGAATACAGTTTAAATGCAAGGGAAGACCTTCTGAAATTGCTGTTGATCAAATAAGGACAATTAGTAAAAGTAGAATTCGCACACTAATTGACAGACTTGATTCTTCAACTGCAATGGCTCTTCGTTGCTTAATTACAGAAATGTATGGTTAAAAATAGGACGCTGATAACTTACGGCAACACTGTATATCAAAAAAATTATATATACAATTTACAATTGTTGCACACTTCGGATATACAGAAATGTTATGTGAAATTTTACCCACTTCTGTTTTAGTAAAATTTCTTTAATGTACAAATTTAATTGACATGAAAATTATTCTGTATTACATTTTAATACAGAATATATAACAAAGGTGATTAAATAAGAGAAATTTTAAGTATTAGTATTGATAAATCTTTAAAAGATAAAGTTGAAAAAACAGCGGAACGATTAAGTGTTTCAAAAAGTAAACTTGTGAAAAAAGCCATTGAAAAATATATCGCCCATGAAGACTTAAAAGATATTAGATCTATTCTTCTTCCTTATGCAGAAAAAGCTGGGTTTTATACTGATGAAGATGTTTTTAAGCATATTTCATGAAAATAATTCTTGATACAAATGTAATTTTATCTTCATTCATTACAACTGGTCTTTCATCACGTGTTTTGGATATTTGCATTGATCAACATCATTTATATATATCAGAATTTATAATAGATGAAGTTACAGAAAAGTTAAAAAATAAATTTAAAATTCCACAAAAAGCTTTAAAGAGAATAAAAAATTTTTTAAATAATAACTTTATATTTATTAATCCTCTAAATGAATTACCTTCAATTTGTAAAGATAAAGATGATAATAATATTTTGCAGCTTACAGAATTGTTTTCAGATCCTTGCCCGCACAATCCATTTTTTCGAAAAATTCTCTGTTTCTATACAGTTATACAAAGTTTTTAGAGGTAAATTTACAGATATTATGGAATAAAAAAACTTTTTTTCTATTTCTTTACAAGACCCCTTTTCCTCCTGCACCAATCATAAACGCCTGTGACAACAATCAACAAAAATACAAATCCTACGACTGGGATAAAAAAAATGTAAGATTTTCCCATTAAATCCCGCAAAAACCTGCCGTTATGAAGCTCAAAAAGGAAATGATACATGGACATGTTGTTTTTGCTTAATCCATCTGGTTCAGCGAGTTTTATTTTATCATTCTTATATCCTGTAAAACCTTTTCTGTAGTCCGCATATCCTGTTAATTCACCATTATTTACCAGAGCGCTCGCAGCCATTATTCCTGACTGACGCGGCGAAAGTTTTTTTTCATTCTTTTTTCCGCTTATGTCTTCCACTGCGCCGCCGTCTAAATCCCAGATATAAAGACCTGTAAATGAACCTGTAACCAAACGGTTTCCCTCAAGTTTTTTTAATACACTGACACCCATTCCCACAACTGTAAAAGGAGGATTTATATCAAGAAAAGTCTCTTTAAAACTGCTGTCAACCTTAAACCATCCACCCCTTGAAGCTATCAGAAGATAACCGTCATCAAGAACAACTGCTTTATGAATCTCTGAACTGCCATGATGAATCCAAAAAGCCGGAACTTTCCAGAAATCAATGAATTCATTAAAAGGAGGTCTGACAAATATTCCTGTAAAAGCAATTAAAAACAGAAAGATAGCAGACCAGACACCTAATTTAAGGTGATAGCGATACATAAATCCAAAAATCTGATTTTTTTGGGCTGCAAACCTGAACTTTCGCCTGCTCCATGGAATGTACCATAAATAAATCGCCGAAACACAAAGAAAAATTAATATCATAGAGATAATGTCTATAAAAATTCTCCCTGATAATCCCAAAATCTTTCCGCTGTGAAGCTCCAAAAGCAAACGAAATGCCGGCAGATTTTTTTCTTTTGTTTGTATATTTATTGGAGCGTAATTAAAAACAGGATTTTTGGCATCAACAGGAGCTGAAAAATAACCATAAGGAGCAAATGCCATGATTTTATTGCCTGCAAGGACTAAATCAACAATTTCATTGGTTTTTCCCTCTAAAAGAGCTGGCTGCCATTTTTTATCATTGATATTTTTATAAAAAAGCCCTCCCCTTGTTCCGGCAAATAACCGCAAATTATCCCCTTCACCAACGGCAAGCAGGCATCTTGTGTCCCTTAAAAAAAGTGATTCCGGCAGACCATCATTCATTGATTCAACTGACAATCCGGTATTTTTGTTAAAAAAAACCCCGTTTTTTCCGCCAATGACTATTGATTCGTCTGACAGGACAAGACCATCCCTCATTAAAAACCTGTTCCAGTTGGAATACTCGTAACTTTTGCCAAGAATGCCAACAGGAACTGAAAAATTGGCAATCAATGAAGGATGGTTTATTAAAATGCCTGTTGCTGACATAAATATAAGGATTAAAAAAAAGGTTAATCCAAGATATTTATGCAGCCATTTTGATAGTTTGAATAACATATAAATTTATCCTGAGCTATTATTTTTTTGTCTGAATCAGGATTTTCAGAATTAAAGAATAAACAGGATTATATTTTAATAAATATCTTGTCTATCTTAAAATCATGTGTATCCTGATTCAGACAATTACAAATGGCTTTAATAATAAAAATCCTGATAATATAAATTTTGTTAAGATTATCTCACTTCAAAGGTCAAGGTTGCTGTGTAATGCATAAAATCGCATTTTTCAGCCATATCATCTTTGGCTTTTATGTAATCATCAACCCTGATAAGCCAGGGACCGTAATGGATAATACGAACCTGAGCCATGCCCTTTGAATCAGTTTTTGTATAAAAAGCATAGTCATCCTTTGAGGAAAAACCCGCGTAAGTCGCGTTTACATTAAAATATTTAGCGGGATTGCCGTCAAGCAAAACCTGTATTGAAAGCATGTCTCCGGTTTTTAATGTTGTTGGGTCTGATTGGGGGATAATCTCAATTTTTTGTCCCAAAACCTGTTTATAACCATCTCCGGAGCTGTCGCCCGCAACCAATAAAGCCTTTGCAAAGCGGTGGTGATATACAGACTTGACAACATTTTTTAACCCGGTTTTAGGCTCCATTGAATGTTTAATCCTGCCGTTTTCTTCAGACATTGTATAAAAACCTGGTTTTAATGAGGCTGCGATAATATGAAGTCCTGGTTTGGGAAGTTTTACTGATGTCTCAAGATAACCGCTGTTTCCTGATGTAAGGTTATTTTTCTCACCTCCGGGCATAATATGCTCATAAGATTCCAGATCATCCGGCTGCAAAAAATCATGGACAGGATAATGATGACCATAACCCATGTAAATAATTGACTTTGCGCCGAATTTTTCAGAATAATCAGGTAAAAATTCCGTGGCGTTAAGCCAGAACGAATGCGCCATAGCGTTTCCGGCGCTTACCATAGAAAAACCTGACAGAGTAATAAAAAACAGTAAAAAAGCCATAGAGCTTATTTTTTTAACCTTAGCTTCTGTTAGCTTTTGTCTGTAATCTCCAAAAACACCCTGAATTAACGATTTTAATAAAAAACTTATCTTCATAATTTTTTACTCCTTTTTATATTTATTATGTTAATTGCTATAAAAAATCTTTAATCATCATGACTTATTATTAAAACAGCAATAAGACCATAAATTCCAGTGAAGAGAATCACCAAAAAATCAGTCCATGTCTTTTTCATATCTGTTTTTTTTAAGAACATTATTGCAATGAAAATGGCAAGAGATAAAAAAATTCCTATAAACGCTATCCATCCATGAAAAACAGGCTCAAACTTAAGATAAACCATAGTGTTATCTTTCATCTCAATGGAAAAAGGGAACAAAGCGGAAAAAATAATATCTGCTCTTGTTTTTTGCCCTGAAAACATCTCTTTTTCATATTTTGCTATTAACTTATATTGTAAATCCATTGCCAAAGCATAGATTTTTTTGTTATCCCAGTAAACCGCTGTTCTGTAAATGGGATTAAAAAGCAGCTTAAAATCCATTTTATCAGGCTGATAATTATCAAGAGGCAGTTTAACAAGCCGGTAGTTATCATACATTATCAGATAAATTTCATTGGAATTTGTGATTAAAAACCCGTATATCTCTTTTCTGCTGTTTTCAATAATTTTGATATGCCTTGCTCCAATTGACGCTGGCATTGGTGTTTTAACAATTAAAGGCTCTCCTTTCAGTCTTTTTATATGAAAGACATTATTTGCAGCGTCAACCACAAAGAATCCCTCATCAAAGGGCTTAAGGATTGAAACTGTGCCTGACACCAATTTTGCGGGAAAAATAAATCCAGCCTTTTGAAGAGCATTGGTAAAAAGCGAGGTGAATACTCCATTTGTCTTATTGGTGTCCACATTTATAAACTCCATTTTATCTGTGAAACGAAACGCATCTTCAGGAAAACTTAATCTCGCCACACCTGGAGCTGATTCAAGAAGCGGAAAAATCTGAACCAATGGTCTTCTGTCTGAAATTTCATTGGATTTAACCTCAAAAACCTGTCGGTTTTCCAATATTGTCTCTTTATCAAAGGTTTTGCCCTCAATGATAACAGGGAGTTTTCCCCAAAGCTCCATATTTTTGTAATAAATAAAGGGAATAAGTGTTTCAAACTGCTGTCTGTCATAAATCTTTCCGTCCTCATCCTTATTTATAAAATCATGCGCATCTCCCACCATTTCCTGAAATATAAATTTTTTTATGACAGGACTGAAAAAAACCTGAGTTTTACCTAATTTTTGGTCAAATATTTTATGATAAAACATGGGGATATAAACTCCCATCACAATAATTGCCAGAATTATCAGGGCATATCTTGAAAGTCTGTAAATCATGCCAGATTAGTCCTGTTTCTGTAACGATATGCCGAAAAAATCACGGATGGAATGAATAAAAAAGATATTATGGCAGGCTTCAAAAATATACGATTATAGCTTTCATAATTGTCTCCCTGATAAAATATCAGGACAAAACCTGCTGTTAGGACTAAATAAACAATTTTTCTGAAATTTTGAGGCTCAAGCGCGCAAAGAGCTGTGCCGGTGTATGCTACAATACCTGCAAAAAACCATGAAAGACTGGTAAAAAAAGCGCTCTTTGCCCCCTCTAATGGAAAAAAAACAGAAATAACATAACAGAGCAAAAAAACGTCAATTAAAAAAATTCCACCAACCGAAAGTATGCCCATGACAACAGAGCGAAAAACAAGGACATCTGGCTCAACAGGAAGGTGAAGGGAAAGCCTGAAGCGGTTTCCAAGCATTTCAGGAACAAACTGCGCTGCTCCTATAATTATTCCAATGACTAAAGGAAGATATTTTATTTTATCATAAAGAATGTTTCCTATATGAAAAGCCTGATACCAGATCATTTCCGCGTGTTCAAAGACAAACTGATGTCTGATGTCTATGAAAAGATATGCAAGAAATAAAATATTTATTAAAAAAGCCACTGTCCAGTAATATCTTAGTTTAAGCCATTCCTTGTAAAGAAGAGATTTTATCATAATGTTCCCCTAATATTTGCCTGTAAGCCCTATAAACGCATCTTCAAGGGTCATGGAAACAGGCTGAATATTGTTTGCATCTATTCCTTTTCCTCTGATATGCCCAAGAACCTTTTCTTTTGACTCAAATGAATAAACACACGCTGATTTTCCGTATGTATCAATATTTCTGATAATTTTGTCTGTCTCCAGTTTTTCCAGCGTGATATTTTTTTCAAAATTATACTGTCTGAAATCAGACATGAATTCAGACAGGGATGTCTGGATAATCTCGCCGCCTCTTAACAGAAATATCACTTCATCCACAATTTTTTCCATATCCTGTATCACGTGGGATGTCACAAATACGGTTTTTGTTCCGTCCTTCACATACTCGCTGAGATAATCCAGAAACAAACGGCGGTAACCCGCATCAAGCCCCATGGAATAATCGTCAAGAATCATCAAATCTGGATTTTGCGCAAATATAAGCCCCAAAACCACCTGAGAACGCTGACCGCAGGACATATTTCCAATTTTATGGCTATAAGGAAGTTTAAGCCTGTCCACCAGATCAAAATATATATCTCTGTTCCATGATGGATAAAAAGCCGAATAAAACCTTTCTATCTGTGAAATAGTCATAAATTCGTATGCAAGATGCCCTTCAAACAGAAGACCTATCCTTGCCCGTGTCGCAGGAGACAAATTGTGTGGATTTTCCCCGAATATACGGCAGACACCAGACTCAGGGCGGAGAAAACCCATTAAAATTTTTATAAGAGTTGTCTTTCCAACGCCGTTTTTTCCGAGAAGACCTACAACTTTACCTTGTGGCACAGCAAAGTTCATGTCTTCATATATTATCCTTTTTCCGTAGCGATGGGTAAGGCGCTCAATTTCAATGACATTTTTCATAATAATTTTAATGCTCCAGATATCCCCTGTCTGATTGCATAAATCCACAGGGGATATATTTATAAGTATGTAAAAAACTATTTCATATCCTTTGCTTGCACCCAGATAACCGCATCCTGTGATAATTCCTTGCCGTTAAATTTATCCTTTGGGCCCACGCCAAGCGCAGCAAATCCCCACCATCCAGCCTTTGGAATGCCAAAGGTGAACACTCCGTTTGCATCTGCCTTGATTGTTAAAGTCACAAATGCATCCTGAGGCGCCTCAACCTTAGCCTCCTTTGCAAAGGCATTTTTTTCTAAGATTGGCTCATGATTCATATACTCAACCTCAATTTCAGCAAATGGAACAGGTTTTCCGTCACCTTTCACAACTCCTCTGAATACATTTCCTGTCCATAGCGCATACGGTTTGTCAAGGGGCACAATTTCAGCGGGCAAGCCCAGTTCTTTGTCCCAGTCTGTTGGAAGACCTGCGACATTTATTATTACCTTTGTGATCTGCTGAATATAGGCATCATCTGATTTTTCAAGATATGGCGCCGGAACAAGGCATAAAATAAAATCACCCATTCCCTTAAGCTCGCAGGGAACTTCATATCCCTTGCCTTCGTTTGTAAGGCTTTTCCATGTGATAGGCTTTAACTTGCTTATAATGTCAATTTTTTTCTCTTTGTGAATTGCAAAAAACTGTTCGGGCTGACCCATATCCATTGTATGACCTGCCTCAAAAGGATGTGTGAACACCAGCTTGACAAGAATTGTTCCGCCTTTGGTCAATGCGGATTCAGGCGTATAGACCATCTGAAAATGCGCCATTGAGGGAACAACCGACATAAACGAAAAAATACCGATTCCGGCAATAAGTGATAATTTTTTTTTCATTGTTTTCTCCTTATAAATTTAGGTAATCTCTGATTAAATATGACT
>DYOW01000041.1:6681-21541 GCA_020720325.1 Desulfobulbus propionicus | reverse complement strand
AAATGAAATAAAAGTTGGCGCTTAAAACGTTATAGTTAATGAAATATTTATTATCTGACAGGAGAAATTTTTACTGCACAAACCTTATATTCAGGTGTCATTGTCTTAATATCCATTCCGTGGCTTGTAAGAATATTTACCAGGGGATCTTCAAAATGAAATGTCATAAACACATTTCCGGGCATAACACCCAATGTGACCTTTGCAATAACCCTTGCCTTACCCCTTCTTGAAATTACATCAACCATCTGTCCATCGGTGATATTAAGCCTTTTTGCATCATCAGGATGGATTGACAACTCCTCATTTGCCATTAATTTGTCAAAATTCCAGCATCTTCTTGTCATTGAGCCGTTATTATAGTGTTCAAGTCTTCTGCCTGTCATAAGAACAAAGGGATATTCGCTGTCCGCATCCTCTTCAGGCATAATAAAATTAACAGGAACAAATCTGCCTTTTCCAATTGGAAATTTTTCCGTATGCAGCAAAGGAGTTCCCGGATGACTGGAATCTGGGCATGGCCATACCTGTCCAGAATCACCTATTCTTTCATATGAAATGCCACGGTATCCCGGGGAAACTGCCGCAATCTCTTCCATTATTTCAGAAGGATGTCTGTAATTCATAGGATATCCCATTGCCTTTGCAAAATCGCATATTATTTCCCAGTCAGGTCTTGAAAATCCCGGTGTCTCCACGGCTTTATTAAGCCTTCTTACCCTTCTCTCTCCGCTTGTGACAGTTCCGTCTTTTTCAAAGGCGCAGGATGACGGAAACACAACATGCGCAAGCTTTGCAGTCTCGGTCATAAACATATCCTGCACAGCAAGAAATTCAAGGGATTTTAATGCTTTTTGAACGGATGAAATATTTGCCTGGGTATGGGCGGGATCATAACCCACAAGATATAATGCCTTAAATTCACCTTTTAATGCCTTCTCATACATCTGAGGTTCCATTAATCCATCTTCAACAGGAAGCGCATCTTTTTCCCAAATCTTTGAAAAAACCTCCATAGCCTCTGGGTCATCAGGATGCTGATAACCAGGATATGAGTAAGGCAATGCGCCCATATCACATGATCCCTGGACATTATTCTGACCCCTTAAAGGATTTATGCCACAGTGAGGTTTTCCAACCTGTCCTGTTGCAAGCACAAGATTTGCAAGGGCAATAACCCCATAAGTTCCACCCTTGTGTTCAGCCACGCCAAGACCATAAAGGATCAAGGATTTTTCAGAGGTTGCATAAAGTCTTGCCGCATCACGGATCATATCTTCAGAAACGCCAGTTGTTTCTGAAACTTTATCCGGGGTATAGGTTGCCACATGCTCTCTTATTGCGTCAATTCCTTCCACACGATTTTCAATAAACTCTTTGTTTTCCAGTCCTTCTTCAAAAATAACATTTAGCATTCCATTTAAAAGAGGGATATTAGAGCCAGGCTTTATCCTTAAAAATATACCTGTCGGGCTTTCTTCGGCTATCTTAGCAATTTCAGTCCTTCTTGGATCAATAACAATGATCTTTGTCCCTTTTTTTACAGCATCCTTAACCTTTAATCCCACAATAGGGTGTGCCTCTGTTGTATTTGATCCACAAACAAGCAAACAATCAGTTCCCACAATCTGATTAAATGGAGTGGTTGCCGCCCCGCTTCCAAGTGTTGCCAGCAGACCGCTGACAGAAGGAGCGTGTCAGACCCTTGCGCAGTTATCAACACTGTTCGTGCCTATAACCGCGCGGGCAAGTTTTTGCAGCAGATAGTTTTCCTCATTGGAACACCTTGACGATGCAAGAACCCCTATGGAATTTGAACCATAATTTTTTTTGTATGAAAGAATTTTTTGCGCAGCAAAATTAAGCGCATCCACCCATGTTGTTTCCCTGAATGGCTCATCAATGCTTTCTCTGATAAGGGGAACTGTTAATCTCTCGGCATTTCTGTAAAAAGTATATCCAAAGCGGCCTTTTACGCATAAATCGCCAAAATTTGGAGGTTTGTTTTCATTTGCCTTGACCTCCATAATAACGCCGTTTTTGGTGACAATATCAATGGAACAGCCAGTTCCGCAATATGTGCAAACACTTGAAACTTCCTCAACCTGATTGGGAAACAAAGGAACAACAAGCTCCTTCTTGACAATCGCCCCTGTTGGACAGGCATCAACACATTTGCCACAGGATACACATTTTTCATTAAACTTAAATGTCACGCTGTCAATTGACATTTTTTCAGGATTAAAAGACAAATTAAGGTCAAGGGCATCATATTTACAACTTCTTGCGCACCTGCTGCATCCTATACATTTATTAAGATCAACGCTGATAAACGGGTGCGAGTTATCAATCTTATATTTCATCCTGGTTGGAGTGTTTGATGTGCTTACCTTATAGTCTGCCGCAATTTCCTTGAATGTGCACTTTGAAAGTCCAACACAACCGCATTGCAGACATCTTTCAGCCTCTCTGGCAGCCATTTCTTCGGTAAGACCAATTTCAACCTCATTAAAATCAAAAATTCTTCTTTCGGGAGGACGAGCTGGCATTATTTCCCTTAACTGCATGGAATAGCCGTCAAAATTATGAAGATCAACATCCTCAAATTTTCTGCCTTTATTAAAGCCAAATCTGGGCTCTGCTTTATCAAGACTATCCTTCATAACAAACTCATGGATTGCCTCAGCAGCCCTTCTTCCTGATGCGACTGCCTGAATGACGGAACGTGGACCTGTTGTCACATCTCCGCCGGCATAGATTCCCTTTATGTTGGTTGCCATTGTGGATGGATTTGATTTAATCAGAAATTTTGGAGTTAATTCGAGTTTTGACTCAATTTCACCAAATGTCTTTAATATCTCATCTCCTTCCTGGCCCTGGGCATTAATCACCATATCACCGTCCCAAAACAAACGTGAACCAGGCATTGGTTCAGGATATCTTATTCCTCTTTCATCCGGCTCACTAAGAACAGTTCTTGCCATTTCAACTTTTATTTTTCCGTTATCTTTTATGAGCTTTAACGGCATAGCCATAAGAAAGAACTGAACGCCTTCTTTTTCTGCCTCTGTCACATCTCTTTGCTGTGCGGATAACTCCATCCTTGATCGTGGATAGATAACAGTCACATTTTTTGCCCCATTTCTTCTCATTAAACGGGCAACATCCACTGCAATATCTCCGCCGCCTACAATAAGAACCTTTTCAACTTTTTGTATCTTTTGCTTGGTATTAATATTCTTTAACAAATTCAAACCGTCAACAGCGAGTTCACTTCCCTGTATATCCAAAACCTTCTGGCGGGTAAGACCGGTTGCTATATAAATACTCTGATAACCCTGATCCAGGAGGTCTTGTATAGTAAAATCCGTTCCCCAGACCCTGCCTGTCTTAAAATGAACATTCATATCAAGTATGCAGGCAATTTCTTTTTCAATAATTTTTTTGGGCAGTTTATAGGAAGGTATCCAGTAACGTAAAGCGCCTCCAAGTTTTTGCTGAGCCTCAAAGATTGCCACATCATGACCATAATGCCTTAAATAATATGCGCATGACAGCCCTGATGGACCGCCGCCGATTATTGCTATTTTTTTACCTGTGGACGGGGCGGCGACACACTCGCTGTAACCATTTTCCATTGCCCAGTCAGCGACAAACCTCTTTAAATCATTAATTGCGATAGGCTCTTCAAGAAGAATTCTTCTGCACCTTGTTTCACAAAATCTTGGGCAGACCCTTCCAACTGACGCTGGAAGTGGATTTTTTTCCTTTATTAGTCTTAATGCGGCAAGATATTCTCCCCTTGCGATAAGATTAACATATCCCTGAACATTTATTCCGCCTGGACAAGTAAGGTTACATGGCGCCCTGCAATCTCCGTAGTGGATATCAGAAAGAAATTGAAGTCTTTTTTGTCTGAAGGTATCAAGCTCTTTGGATTTAGTGGTTATTTTCCATCCTTCTTCTATTTTTGTTATACAGGACCTGACCCTTCCCCTTCCTTCAACATCAACCATGCATAAAAGACATGGATTGTCAGGCTGGGTTGCATCCTTTAAAAAGCAAAGCGTGGGAATCTTAATGCCTTTTTCTTCCGCTGCCTGAAGAACAGTTATATCAGACCTTACTTCAAATTCATTTCCGTCAATTGTAACCCTTACCATTTCTGTCATTTTATAACTCCAGCCATGACTCTGAAAATATCGTCTTACCCATTAAAACCCTTGTGGTTTTATAGTATTCCATTTGTTTAGGGCTTAAATCTTTGGGATTTGGGTCATTATCATCCATAATATCATGAACAACCTTTACAAGCTCAGGTCGCTCACCGTGGGCAAGCTCCATTAATTCCTGATCGTAGGCATCAACAATAGCAGACCATACGCCGTATTTAATAAGCATTGCAAGAAGACCTCTGTTAAGATAATGTCTTTTTTTGGTATCAACGCCGTTTGAAACATTTGATAATCCAACAGTGGATTTAGCGCCAGGGGCAATCTCCTGTAACATTGCAAGATAATCAAGACCGCTTTTTAACTGTTCATGCCCAAGGGTGATAGGGGTAATAATAGGATCAAAAAGTATTTTTTCGTTAGGTATTCCGGCTTCATTTAATGCCATGCCAAGTTCAACAGTCATAGATGCCCTTTCATTGGCATCTCTTGGCATTCCGTCAACACCCCATAACAGACCAACCACATAACAACCAGCCTCAGAAGCGACTGGGATAAGCTTTTTCATCCTTTCTGGCTGCAAAGATATGGAATTCATAATATGATTTTTGGGATTTTTTGCAGACTTAATCCCGGCAATGAGCGCATCAGCATTTGTAGTGTCAAGGGATAAGGGACAATCAGTTATTGATTCCACCTGCTCAATAATCCATGGCATTAAATTTACACCGTCTTTTTTGGAAGGCCCTATATTAAGGTCAAGAAAATCTCCGCCGTTTGCGACTTCTTCATGTGCCATCTGGATGATAGGTTCAGGATTTCTTTCCTTCATTCCCTTGCCTGTTCTTGTTCCCATAATATTTATACTTTCAGCTATACAATGTACATACATATCACCACCTCAAATTTTTTTATTTTTCAAGATCTGCTAATTCAGGAAAATTCTCTGTCTCATATTTATCAATAATTTCCCCTACAAGCTCCAATAAAGACGCTAACTGATGATTTTCATTATCCCTTACTTCATCAATCAACATATCTAATAAATTCAACATATAATCATAATCTTCCTGTGTGTGAGGAACAAAGATAATATTTGCTATAGAAGGCCAGGTTTCATAAATCTTAATGATATTTTGTTCCTGCATATT
Organism: Desulfobulbus propionicus; assembly: GCA_020720325.1. Lineage (GTDB taxonomy): Bacteria > Desulfobacterota > Dissulfuribacteria > Dissulfuribacterales > DYOW01 > DYOW01. The sequence continues at coordinate 16,218 of DYOW01000041.1, read as the reverse complement.
GCCTCCATTTATCTTTATCATATTCACTATGTGACAAAATTGTTTTGATATAAATTTTTGAATTTTTAAAATTTATTGTTGCTATTAGTCTTGCTTTATTGCCACCAATATTAAAAATATACAATCCTTCTATATAATCAACATCGGAAAAAACATTTTTAATTTCAACAAGATTATTAAATTTTTGCTCTTTTATCAGATTATACCACCTTTTAGGTGAATTCATTGTTTCAGGATATTTCTCTCCAAAATCATAAATCATTTTTCTGGAGATTATGTGCATTATGCTAAGCCTTCCAATCCCTTAAAAAAGACGGAAGATGACTTGCTTCTCTTGGGCCTACCTGTATATTCCAGCCTGAAAGCTCTTCCTCAAGCTCTCCCTTCATAGAGGCAAGATAACCAGGAATTAATAAATTTCTGTGATTCACCTTTTCTGCAATTCCACTTTTTTTAACAAACCCGGCGATAAGATCAGCGCTGAACTTTCCTGCCGCCCATGCTGTTAAGACAGAAAGTCCCTCTGTATCTTTTATAAGAAGCCATGAGGGCACCTTGCTTCCTTCAACCTCGCCTGAAACAATAAAATATGTAAGGGAAAAATTACAGGTAACAAGAACAGGAGAGTTCTCATTTGGCCCGTTAATCGGATAAATATCTTCCTGCACAACCATAGGTCTCTGAGGGTCAGTAAATAAATTAAGTCTTTCCAGAAGAAGCGGGAAAAGGGTTTCTCCGTTTAAGTCGGAAAGAACAATAATACTTGCATACTTGGCTACTCCAACACCTGCAATCATTGCCTCAAGCATTGGATCATCTGTCATTTCACATGGAAAGGCAATTGTGGGAAATCCGGCTGGCTTAAATTTATGTTTTGTGGAGATACGGCGTAAAACTGTCTGGTCTTCAAGCATTGCCTTTACAGTCCTTGCGCCTGAATCCAAAACCAAATCCTTAAGACCGGATGCGATTAATTTTTCGGATATTTCACATGTTTCACCGACATTTTGACCTTTCACACAGAGCGGAACAGCCATTTCCCTGGAAATTTCAGCCATTTTTTCAAAATTATCTGCCTTTGCTGCGTAAATTAGCGGCTTATGTCCATTACATGCCTTTAGTCCTGCTGATAAAACAGAAGGATTGTCGCTCATTAAAATTAAAGGAGCGTCAGGGCAAATTTTTCTTGTGTGCTCAATAAGAGAAACAAAGCCCGCCTCGTTTCCGGATGCATCTTTAATTGCTATCAAATCAGCCTTCAATATTAGTCCAACCCTTTCATATCTCAAAAGATTAAATTTATTAAGGCGTGAATTAATGTCATCCTCAGACATATCAGTCTTTATCAAAACTGCGATTCCCACCGGATTTTCAAATCTTTTTTCATGACGGTACAGACAGGTTTCAGCGCCTATTTGAAAGGCTGCCCCATCGCTTCCAAATTTAATAGTGCGAATGGGTGGCGCTGATGCCTCCCCAACCTGCTCTTTAACTTCTTCAGAAACGTAAGGACATGCCGCAATGTCCGCCTGCCCTGCCGCCACTTTCATTGCAAAAGCAAGACAAGTGGGCACAGCACACTCTCCGCAATTCTTTTTTGGGAGAAGTTTCATAATTTGAATACCGGTTAAGGCCATAACTTTAACTCCTGTTTATATAAAAAAATTTTTCTTTCGTTTTGATTAGCTATGTAAAAAAAATTACATTGCCATTTCCATCTGAAGAGCCGGATGTCTCTTTTCCTGCATAAACTTTAATATTTCTTCCTCTGTTGTCCCAACACTTTCATCTGCAATCATATCAATTAACTCTGGCATACCTTCTTCTTCAGCGCGAGCTTTGAGTTTTTCCAATAATTCTTCCTTTAACATCTTTGGCATCCATACAACTCTTTTTAAGCCGCCTTCAGACTTCATAAATTTCCTGCTGGCAATAAAGTGTTTTGACACGCCAAGAAATCCAGGCGTAATATTACCGCCTCCAACCATACCTGCAAGGGTTGTAAATTTCATGCCAGATGGAGTCATTCCAAGAAAATCCCTGTTAACAAGCATTATTCCATTACAGGTAGGAAGCATTGTTGCAATACACTCAAAACAACCGCAGGCAGTCATGGGGTCAGTCATTAAACTATAGAGGCTGATTCTCTCAACAGCTCCCCTTGATGCCTTTTTAACATAATCATTTAATCCGCTGTACTGACCTGTATGAGGATCAAGACATTCCCCCTTGGCAATAGGCTTATTTGGGCCAGTGGGATTAATCTCATAGCTTGCCTTACCGTCAAGCCAGTTGTAAGCTCCGCACATTCCAACCCTTTCAGGAGAGATTACACAGACATGACTTGGCGCAAAGGACTGACATAATTCACATGAATAAAATGTCTCCTCTGTTTCGTCAGTCATTGAGCCAAGTCTTTCATCCCTTGCCGCATAGACTTTTCTGGCAAGATCAAGCACTTCTTTTGCCTTTGGTTCCTCAGTATATATCTTAACCTGAACCTTATCAACAATAGCTCCGAAATCCTGATGAATTTTTCCATGGAGAATGCGACCAATATGTTCAAACTTAAATCCCTTTTCAATGGCAGCCTTTCCTACCCTTAACCACATAATATTTCTCTGACCAACATGCATTATGCCCTGGGCATAGTTTATAAGATGATGGAACTGTCTTTCAAGAATTGGTTCAAAATCAGACTGCATTGCCCTTCCCGCAACCTCAACAAGTATTCCAAGGGGAAGTTTTGCCCCAAGTTTGACATCAGTCATTTCAGGGCCTTCAACTATTACAAGACCGTCCTGAACCTCATCCATTTCCTTTGAAACAAGAAGCTCCACACCAAGGGTTCTGCCTCCACCGCACTCAAGATAGAGATCATCTTTTCTGATTCTCTCGCCCTCAAATGCAGGTCCGTATGCTGTTGGTATATCAATTTTGGTGACAGAGACCTTTAATCCCCTTACTTCAATGGATCTCTGGACAATATCTTCATGCTTTACATTGCTTACAACATGCTCGTAAGTACATATACCTGTTGGTAAAACCTGCGGAATATCCCAGTCAGATATTGTTGGAAAGCCCCAGTTAATGGCGCCTGCCGCATTTGCATACCATTCATCCGAAACATTGCCAAATGCCATGACAAAGGCAAAGGTTCTGTCCTTATTATAAAGAAGATTTCCTCTATAATCACCAGGCTTAATACCGCCAAATCCAAGAGCGACACGGCACGCAAAACCAATGGCAAAAATAGCGGATGTATAGGTTTGACCAAAAGGAACAAGCCTTGTTGACCAGCCAATCTGCACACCTTTTTGCTGTAATAAATCAGGCATTGTTAAACCGTTTGTGTTATCGTGCATGAATATATATAAATTTTTCTCCTGAAGCTCAAGGGCAATCTTGCTTGCCATATCAGGGTCAGCAGGTGTTCCAAGAATAGCGGCAAAACCAGGGGCGGTTCCGTCAACAAATTCAACGCCTCTTTTCCTGAATACTATATCATCAGCAGCGCCAAGCCAGAAATTTTCCTTTGAAATAGGGTCTTCAGTGGCTGTATAAAAATTAGGTGTGTCAATATATCTTATTGCCTCATACATCTCTTCAGCAAAAAATGTTGCCATTCCTGCATCAAGGGCAGGGGCAAGGTAAGGAAGCCAATGTTTTTCACTTACAAAAGGCGGCAAAAGCTTTCTGCATTCTTCAAAAATATCCTTCATATCCCCAAGTTTTTTTATTGAAACTCCGAGCATACTATATATTATGGGAAGGTAATAAGCAGTGTTTGGAAAACCAACTTCATGGTCAGCGCCATACTTTTTTAATGCTTCATTATATTTTTCCTCAGCCATATCAACAATTTTATGCGCTCCTCTGATAGCTGCAGAACAGATTATCTTTGACATATCTACTACTCCTGAAATTTTAATTTTAACGTAGATCAAGGCATGCCTTGACCCTACACAAATGTATTACATCAAACCTTTAATTAAACTGTTAACAAGGGAAACTGCCTTTGGATGTCTCATTATCATAAGCTCGCCGCCGGCAAGGAGAAGGGTTGCCGCAGTAATTGCCTCAAGCATTATTCCACGTGTCTCCTGATCACCTAATTTTTCATCGGTTGGAAGCTTGCATTCCTTGGTCTTCCAGACCTCTCTTCCAAGATGACAAATAAAAGGCGCTGAAAGCTTGTCATCCCCACCGCTTAAAGCAGCGAGTCTTATTCTTTCCATAACGGAATATGTGTATTCAAGCCCGTAACCAACTGCGCCAATTGACGGATCCATAAGAATGTTATTTAACGGAAGTCCCAGATTATTTAAAAGAATATTAAGCTGTTTAGCAAGGTTAACGTCAATTGGTGTTGCTGCCACAACAGGTAAATCCATTCCCATTGCGCTTGCGCCAAGTGAACGGTAATTTGCGTCTGTGACAGGCGCCATCACAATCCTTTTATTTTGCACAATGCCTGTTATTTCCCTTAATGTCTCGGTATCTTTTTCAGCATTGCCGCATCCCCAGATTACAACAGGCACATCCACTGCCTCAATAACATTTTTTGCAATCTGAGCGCCTTCCTTAGATGTTTTGTTCATGCCATTTGGGTCAGTGCTTACAAGAGAAAGACATATTGCCCTGGCATTATATTCGCCTACACACTTTTTTGCCCATGAAACCGGATCATTAAGGACATCCGAATAATATTTTGAAAGCGTTTCCGGCCAATCTTCAGGCGCGGTGTCCATGACCTCAAAGGCAATAGCAGGAGGATTATTCATATCTCCCTCAAAAACATTGAAAGGCATTGTTGCTTCTTCACCAACAACAAGGGCTTTAGCTCCGTCGCCAAACTTAACGCCTTTTACAATACCTGAATATTTCTCCGTAAAAAGAGAGGGATTAATCTTCCCCACCCTGCTTAAGAGCGGTTGAGTTTCCTTTGGAAGCTCGCCTGTCGCTGTATCAATAGGCGCTTTTTCCAAAGGAGGAGCAGGTTTGGAAACAACTTGCTCAGACTTAACTTGCAAAGGCACAGAAACTGGCTCAGGCTTTTTTTCTTCTGTTTTTTTGGTCTCCGCAATCGGCTCAGTCTTAATTGCTTCAAGTGGTTTTTCAATGGTTTCAGGCATCTTAAGACTTGTGACACTGGCGCTTTCTGCAGTTTTAAGATATTTTAATGCCTTTTCATTTTGCGGGTCTAATTTTAATGCATTGTTAAATGCCTCAATTGCCCCCTGCCTGTCACCTCTGGCAAGACAAACATTTCCAATGCCAACATACCTGATAACCCATTTTTTCTGCCATTCTTCAGGCGTAAGTTCAGGAGGACAGGGTGGCAAAAGTTGTCCGGTTTGAGCAGAAGGAGCTGGCTTAACAGGCTCTTCTTCCTTTGCAGGCAACATGGATTTTGCCTTTAACAAGCCCTCCTTTGCCCTCAAATCACCCGAATCAATAGCCAAAGCCTCTTCAAAACTGCTTATTGCGCCTTTAATATCATTTTTATGGAAGCATACGTTTGCCTTTGCAATAAGATTTGTAAGCTGTTTCTTCTTTGCCTCTTCTTCAGGGGAAACAACAGGCTCTGATTTTATTTCAGGCAAAGGAGTTACAGCAGGCTGTGAAGTAATTGCAGGGGCAGAAACTGCCGGAGAAACAGAAGCAGTTGGAGCCATTGAGCTGTAAAGAATAAACTGCGCCTGCAAAAACTTTTTAATTGCCTCAAACTGATCCTCATTAAGGCCAAGCGCCTTTCTTAAGGAATCAAGTCCTGATGATATTGAATCCAATACAAATTGTTCTCTTTGGGTCATTTCGCCTCCCCATATAAATTCTTCAGTTTTTTGCTGTGTTACCACCTCCTGAATCACTGTAACTTCAGAAGTTCCGATCCTGACAGATGATAACTCTGTGTTAAGCCGTGAAATCTCAGTATTAAGGTCTTTGATATTATTTTCTTTATCAAGATTGTTCTTATTTAATTCAAATATTTGTGCTTTTAAGGCTGCAATTTCATTATTTAATATTGCTTTTTCCCTGTTTAATAATTCTTTTGCCTTTTCTGCCTCATTTTTAATCTTCTGGGCATCATTCATTATTTCTGCCCTGGCAGAATCAACGGCATTTTTAACAGTAAGCTCAAGGACTTCCCTGCTTGCGCCAGCGCTTATTAAAGGCGGGCGCTCTATCTTTGGCTCAGGTCTCGGATCAAGCTTTGCCCTTTTTACAATCTCAGGCACAGCGCTTTCCCACTCAATAGCCATTATATGAACACCCTTAACACCGGGTATCTGCCTTACCTCATTAATTATATCAACAGCAATATTAATGCCTTCTTCCTTTGCATCCTTTGCGCCCTTTAGCCTCTCAATTATCTCATCAGGAACATCCAGACCAGGGACATTATTTTTCATATACCTTGCCATCCCAACTGATTTGGGAGGAGTTACGCCTGCAAGGATATAACACTTTTCATCAAGCCCAAGGTCTCTTACCATTTCCATAAATTTCTTAAATTTTTCAAGATTATAAATTATCTGTGTCTGAACAAAGCTTGCGCCTGCCTCTATTTTTTTGGCAAGCCTCTTTGGACGGAATTCAAAGGGATCCGCAAAGGGGTTTGCAGCGCAGCCAAGAAATAGTTTTGGCTCATGGAATTTAATCTCTTCGCCGCTCTGAAATTTTTTATCATCCCTCATCCCCTTTGCCATTGATAGAAGCTGTATGGAATCCATATCAAAGACACCTTTTGCCTGGGGATGATTGCCGAACTTCTGATGATCCCCGGTTAAACAGAGCAGGTTTTTAACTCCAAGCGCAGATGCCCCAAGGATATCCGCCTGCATTGCAATCCTGTTTCTGTCCCTGCATGTCATCTGCATTACAACCTCAAGCCCATCTGCCATTGTTATAAGACCTGCGGCAAAACTCGACATCCTTACTATGGCAGTCTGACAGTCAGTGATATTAACCGCATCAACATAACCCTTTAATATTTTTGCTTTTTGGGCAACATGTTCATAATCGCCATTTTTTGGTGGGCCAAGCTCTCCGGTTACGGCAAAACCGCCGGATGTTAAAATATGTTCTAAATTACTTCCTGAAATCACGCTTTTAGATCCTCCCTTTTTCTGTAACGGGGGCCGGCATGACCGGCGGGACGCCAATCCTTGGCAGGCATAATCTTACTCAGATTCTTAGATTCATCAAATTTGCTCATTTTATTATAAATCATATGCCATACACAGGGTGTGTCCGGATTTACCTCGCATCTTCCCCCAACCGAACCGCCACAAGGTCCGTTTAATAAGTTTTTGGCACACCTTGCCACAGGACAAAAACCGCCAAGATTATGCACCCCACAGGCCCCGCATCCAGCGCACATTTCCTTCCACTCGCCGCTTTTGGTATTAGCGCCGTAAAAAGTTGTGTTAACAGCAGGAAAAATCTTCACATCAGGGCAGGTTTCAGCAATAAGATTAACCCCAACACCGCATGCCATTGATAAAACAGCGTCATACCTTTTACCCAGTTCTTTTAATGGCTCAAGATATTCAGTGTCGCACTGCCTGACATAAGTTAGCTCATCTATTTCAACCGGCTGATTCCTTTGCTTCCTGCCAAGTTTTAAGGCTGATGCAAGGATAGAAACTTCTTTCTCACCACCGGTGGAACATACCGCAACACAACCGCGGCAGCCGAGAATAAGCGCCCTACTCACTCCATTTATCATATTTAATATTTCTTTAACAGGCTTTCTATTGGCAATTATCATTTATAATATCTCCAAAAATTAAACTCTAAACTCTGCTTAACATTTCTTTAACAGCCCTTAAAACAGGCTCTGTTTCTTTCCTCGGAACAAAAAACATCTCAACAAGATCCGGATTCATATCCATTTCTTTTAATATTTCCTTGGCATAACCCACTCTTTTTTCAGCGCTTTTACTCCCTTTAAGATTATGGCAGGTTCCATTTGCGCAACCAGCCACAAAAACAGCGGATGCCCCGTCAGTAAAGGCGTCAAGAAGCTGATTAACCTCAATCTTTCCTGAACAGGATACCTTTATTAATTTTACATTTTCCTGTAAAAGACCACTTTTTTTAAGGACATTATCATCAACATCCAGTGTGTAACCACAACAAAAACCAACTATATTAGGACTATTGCCTGACATTTTCCACCTCCGACATACCGCGCATTTCAATTGACGGATTAAGACTTATCGCCTTTGCGGGACATTCTATAACACATATCCCACATGCCTTGCATTTGTCAGGGTCAATATAAGCTCCGCCTTCTTCCTTTATATAAGGCGCATCAAAAGGACAAAGTCTCACACAGGTGAGGCATGACACACACCTTGCCCTGTCAACCCTTGCAAATTTACCCAGCTCAAAAAGCCTTTCCTCATCTGCATATCCAAGGGCAACCGCCTCTGTTCTCAAAGCCTTTATTATATCGCTGCACCTGACTCCCTGGGGACATACAGGCACACAGCTCTGACACTGGGAACATGCCCAGATTGTATCAGACTTTAATAGGTTTTCCTTTAACCCCATTCCAAGCATATGCACAATCTTTCTTGGGTCAAAATCCTCCACAACCTTTTCCACAGGACATACAGAACTACATGATCCACATGTATAACACTGATTTAATGTGGAACACCCGCTAAATCCTGCGATTGTATTAGTAAATTCTTTATCTTTTTCATTTATGCTAAGTGTCATCTGCTACCCCGCATTTGCCATTAAAAACGCTTGTCCGTCTTGCAGGAGAGCGCCTTTTTTGGAAAGTGACTGAATAATTTTTTCCATCTCTTCTATGTTTGCGCCGGTTTTGGCACATAAATCGTCAAGATTCATTTTTTCAAAAGATTTCAAAAGCAGAAGCGCTTCCTGAGTGAGTCTTTCAGTACGAAAAACCGGAAAAACCTTTTCTCTGACATCATCACTTATTCTATCTTTTGTATAAATACTAACATCATTTAACTGATGCATTTTTTTGGCAAGATTACCAAAGGCAGTCCTTACCTTGGCATTTGTTGAGGAAAGACACGCTGCCTCAATATGCCTTTTGCAGTCTTCACTTAAATGTTCTCCCTCAAAACTTCCAATACTGCCCATTGATTTAATATCATTAATATATTTTGTTATGATTTCCACAAACAAAGGGCCTTCGGCAGCGGATGCCCATTTAAGAGCTAATCTGTCACTTTTTATCCCGCAATCCTCAAGTATCTGCCTGCATGTCTCAGCCATAATCATTGCCTCGTAATTACCAGACTGGTAATGACATTCATTAAGATGTCAACCACCGGCAAAAACTCCGTCAGCGCCACACTTAAAGGCTTCCAAAACAAAACGCATATCAAGTCTTCCTGTGCACATTACCCTGATAACCCTTACATTCGGTGGATATTGATAACGTCCCACCCCTGCGGAATCAGCAGCGGCATAACAGCACCAGTGGCAAAAAAAACCAAGAATATGCGGATTAAATCCTTCCGCTGTCATCATAAGCTCCTTTTT
>DYOW01000041.1:0-6581 GCA_020720325.1 Desulfobulbus propionicus | reverse complement strand
TATTAAAGAAAAACTTTTTGATAAAAAATTTCCCTTTAAAACCCTTCCCAAATTTTAAAATTTTTGGGAAAGGCTTGAAAAACCTTTTTATAAGAAGGGTTTTCCAAAATTATCAAAAACTAATCAAACATTCTCTTTATTTATACTTTCAGCAAAGGCATGTATCTGAGACATAATTGCCTCGTCTGTAAATCCGCCCATGCTTATTGCAAGAGTAGGACAATGGGATGCGCATATACCGCAACCTTTGCATGAAGCAGTTATTGTCTCTGCCTTTTTCTTTTTATCAATCTTAATTAACTGTATCGCTTTGTAAGGACACAGGCTTTCGCAAAGTCCACAGCCAATACAAGCATCTTTATCAACCTTTGAAACAATGGGCGCAACCGACACCTTACCCTTTGCAAGGGGAATGCATGCCTTTCCTGCGGCAGCCTTTGCCTGAGCAATTGATTCGTCAAGGGTCTTGGGGCCGTGCGCATGTCCTGCCAGATAAACCCCGTCAACAGCCACTTCAACAGGCTTTAACTTTGCGTGGGCTTCAAGGAAAAATCCATCTCCTGTTAAAGGAGCTTTAATAATATTTGAAAGCTTAAGGTTATCAGCTGGGGCAACGCCAACAGAAAGGGCAAGAATATCAGCGGGTATTTCAATATCTTCGCCGATTAAGGCATCAAATACCCTTACTCTTATATTTTCCCCGTCCTTAATTGCCTCAGGTTTTCTCTCTATGTTGTAACTTATAAAGATAACACCCTGATTTCTAGCCTCCTTATAGAGGTCTTCATTAAAACCGTATGTGCGGATATCCCTGTATAAGATGTAAATATTTGCGTCAGGATTAATTTTTTTAATCGCGAGAGCATTTTTTACTGCCTGTGCGCAACAAAATTTGCTACAGTATTTAAGGTCATCCCCTCTGCTTCCAACGCACTGAATCATTACAATATTATTAATATTTTTTAATGCGGTTTTACCCTTTGATATCTTTTCTTCAAGCTGTAGCTGGGTTAAAACCTTATTGCTTTCACCGTAATAATATTGTGATGGCTGGTATTCATAACCACCAGTGGCTATGACAACAACACCATGCTCAAAAATCTCTGAATTACCAGCAGAATTTAGTTTTGAAATAAAATTTCCAACAAATCCTGAAAGTTCATCCAGTTCTGTATTTAATTTAACTGTTATTTTTGGGTGTTTTGACACCTTTTTCATTAAATCACTTAGAATTTTTCCGGCATCTTCACCAAAATTTGTCAGTTTTAATCTGCCTGCATTGCCGCCAAGCTTGTCTGTCCTTTCAATAAGGGCGCATTCAAAACCCTGCTCAGCTATGCTTAAGGCAGAAGTCATTCCTGCAACGCCGCCGCCTATAACCAGAGCCTTTGAAAGAACATCAACTGTCTGGGCCTGAAGAGGTTCAAGCTCCCTCGCCTTTGCCACTGCCATACGCACAAGATCCTTTGATTTTTGGGTGGCAGCATCTGGCTCTTTGGCGTGAACCCACGAACATTGATCCCTTATGTTTGCCATTTCAAAAAAAGCAGGATTCACGCCCACTGACTTCATTGTCTCCTGAAAAAGAGGTTCGTGTGTCCTTGGTGAGCATGCCGCTATAACAACCCTGTTAAGCCTATTATCTTTAATCTTCTGGGCAAGCATTTTTAATGCATCCTGGGAACAGGAATACATTACGTTTTCATAATAAACAACATCAGAAAGTGTCGCCGCATAATCCCTTACTGCCTTAACATCAACAACACCTGCAATATTTACGCCGCAATGGCATACAAACACGCCAATTCTCGGTTTTTCTTCGGATAATGTCTTATCTTCATCAGGATAGGCAAGATGAACTGATTTTGTTCCCCTTGCGGAAGATAATATCTCTGAAACCTCAGCGGCAACGCCTGAAGCCTGAGTAACGCTTTCAGGAACATCTTTGGGACCTGAAAAAGCGCCTGCAACCAACACTCCTTCCCTTGAAGTGGAAAGTGGCTTAGACGTGATGGTTTTGCAAAAATCATAATGATTAAGCTCAATTCCTGAAATTTTTGCCATTTCCTTAGCGCCTTCAGGGGATTCAAGACCCACAGAAAGCACAACCATATCAAATATATCCGAATGGGATTTTCCGTCTTCAGTAACATAATTTAAGGCAAGCTTTCCGCTAATCTGCTCCACCCTTGGAACCCTTGCCTTAATAACATTAATGCCATATTTTTCCTCAGCCCTTTGTCTTGTGTCATCAAAACCCTTGCCCTGTGTCCTTACATCCATAAAAAAGATGCTTACATCAACTTCAGGCTCATGTTCCTTAGCAACAGATGCCTCCTTAATGGCGGACATACAGCAAATTGATGAACAATATCCGTTTCCGCAGGTTTCATCCCTTGAACCTATACATTGCAAGAAAGCTATATTTTTAGGTTTTTTATTGTCTGAAAGCCTTATTATGTGTCCTTCTGTTGGTCCTGATGCGCATGTAAGCCTTTCAAACTCAAGATTTGTGACCACATCAAGATATTTGCCATAACCAAACTTTTGAAGAACTGAATTATCAACCTTGCCGAAACCCGGAGCCATAACAACTGCGCCAACTTCAAGGGCTAATTCCTTAGGTTTTTGTGAAAAATCTATTGCGCCTGCCGTGCATGTCTGGGCGCATAGATTACAGGTTTCAAAATTAACCCGCAAACAATAGCGGGGGTCAATATAATATGATGAAGGAATTGCCTGGGCATAGTCTATGTGCGGCGCCCTTGTTATGTCAAGCCTCTCGTTATATTCGTCAACCACAGGCTTAGGGCAATACATCTTACACGTTCCGCATGCCGTGCATTTATCCTCATCAATATACCTTGGTTCCTGATACACCTTTGCAGTAAAATTACCAGGTTCACCTTCCAGAGAAAGTAACCTTGAATTTGTCAATATTTCAATGTTGGGAGAGCGACCCGCCTCCACTAATTTAGGCGCTAGTATTCATATAGCGCAGTCATTGGTTGGAAAGGTCTTGTCAAGCTGAGCCATTACACCGCCTATTGATGCCTTTTTCTCAAGCAGATAGACATAATATCCCAGATCCGCAAGGTCAAGGGCTGATTGAACCCCTGTTATACCTCCGCCTACAACCAAAACTGAACCTGATTTTTCTTTTTTAGCCATAAATTTCACCTGATAATTTCAATATTAATAACATTGCACAATTATAATACATTTTTCCTTTATATTAAATAATATAATGAATTTTTAAGCGCTAAGTTAAAGGGGATTGTTCAAATCTAATTATTCTTTCTTAAAACTAAAACTTAACGTTTTTTTAATGTCCCGGACCCTGGCAGCCAACACCGTGTATTGAGCCTATATCCCTTCTCATTGCCATATCAAAAAGCACCCTTTCTGATTTCTTGTCTATTCCAAGCGCCGCTCTTTTCATGTTTATCGCATCAATCATCTTATTTGCAAAATCATTTGCGGTTGAGGCAACATCCCATACAGCGCCGTATTTTTCGAGCATGCCATTAAAGAGATAATCAGTGACTACCTTTGAGCCGCTTGTGGGGAAATTAGGGCCAAATATAACCCTTGCGCCGCTTGCGACAAAATAATGTCCGATTGCCACAGCCTTCTCGCTCATCCACTGTGGAGCGCATCCAACTGCAGGAAGGTCGGGAATGTCTTTTCCAAGTCCGCCGGTCTTGACCATCTCTGTAAGAGCAATAAGAATACGGCTGTTATCAACACATGACCCCATATGCAGCACAGGAGGACATCCCACAGCCTCAAGAACCTCTCTTAATCCGCTGCCTGCAAGCGATATTGCCTCAGGGCTTAAAAGTCCATGCCTTCCAATGGTTGATGCGGCGCATCCTGTCGCTACAACAAGAATATCGTTTGCAATAAGTTCCTTTGCAAGCTCATAATGTGTCTCATCATTTACCCTAAAGTTATCACAACCAACAATGGCTGCCACGCCGCGGATACGGCCGTTTATAATATTATCATTTAATGGCTTATATGAATCTCTGAATCTTCCGCCAAGCATATAATCAATTGTCTCATGACTAAAACCAGCGACAACATCTGACTGATAAAGGGGGATATAATACTTGCCCCTTTCAGTAAATTTGCTTATTGCCTTTCTTAAAATTGTCTTTGCAGACTCAATGGCATGATGTTCGTCAAATTGAATATGGGTTGCGCCGCTTATCATTGCCTTATCAGAAGTTGTTATAAGCTCGGTATGAAAACGTCCGGCAACATTAGATAAGCCCTGCATCACACACTGAACATCCACAACCATAGCCTCCACAGCTCCGGTCGCAAGGACTGTTTCCTGCTGAATAAAGCTTCCTGCAATGGGTAGTCCCCTTCTCATAAGTATTTCATTTCCTGTGCAGCAAACACCCGCAAGATTAATTCCTTTTGCGCCGACTCTCTTTGCCTCCGCAATAATTTCAGGATCATTTGCAGCCATTGCCAATGCCTCTGCAACAACAGGCTCATGACCATGAACAGTGATATTTACCTCATCTTTTTTCAAGACACCGATATTTATCTTTGTCCTTATGGGAACAGGTGTGCCGAACATAATATCGGAAAGTTCGGTGGCAATCATGGAAGCGCCCCATCCGTCAGTAAGAGCGCAACGCGCGGCGCCGTGTATTAAATGCTGATATTCCTGATCAACTCCCATATGGGTTCTGTGCATTAACTCAACAACTTCCCTGTCTATGCCCCTTGGCCACAGATTTAAGAGCTTCCATAGCTCCTGTCTTGGGGCAGGCGCTCTTTTCATTAAACTTATTCCGCCTTCCTGCTGACCAAATTCTTTGATGATTTTTTCACCAAGCTCAATGGCAAGGTCTTTTGCATCCTTATCAGCAATATCAATTCCATATCTAACCGCAGTTTGTCTTAACTTGACCTTATCTTTAATTCCATAAGCATTCTCACCTTTTGCAGCGGAAAGAAAGGCAAGGGCAATGCCGCGTCCATGATCTATATGAGTTGCGGATCCGGCAGCCACTGTCCTTGCAAAATTTCTTGCTGCAACTGTTGGGGCATCCGCGCCGCAAACACCAACCATCTCATCAACCCCTTCTATAATCTGACACGGACCCATATTGCAATGCCTGCAACAGGTTCCGCCTTTTCCAAACAAACAAGGCTCAACTGACCTTCTCTCAACCCTGTGAAATGCGGTTACAACCTCTGTGGAACAGTTGCAAAGAACATCCCTGCAAGCCTCACATTTTATATTAGCGCCGCCAGCGCTATCCTTAAACCTTTTACTTGTATCCATTCTTTCCTGACCTCCTTAATGGCCGTCTTTCAATTTTTTAAAAGGATAAAAAACTTAAAAAATCTCTGAACAATTTGGAAAAACTCTTTTTATAAAAAGTTTCCCTTTAATAATTAATCAAACTTTACTCAAACAATTATTCTAAATTGGCGCTCATCTTAACAGCCAAAAGTGTATTTTTCATAAGCATGGTTATAGTCATTGGGCCAACGCCTCCGGGAACAGGGGTAATAAAGGATGCCTTTTCCTTTATTGCATCAAAATCCACATCACCGCATAAAATAGCCTTTCCCTCAGGGGTCTGGCCAATCCTGTTAACGCCCACATCAATAACAGCGACGCCGTCTTTAACCATATCAGCGGTTATAACCTTTGGTCTTCCAGCGGCTACCACAAGAATATCAGCCCTTTTGGTATGAAAAGCCATATCTTTGGTGGCAGTATGACATATAGTCACAGTGGAATCACCGCCTGGTCTTTTCTGAAGCATAAGATTGGCAATGGGTTTTCCAACAATATTGCTTCTGCCCACAATAACGGTTTCAGCGCCCTTTGTAGGTATGCCAGCCCTTACAATCATCTCAACAATTCCTGCTGGCGTGCATGGAAGAAAGCATTTTTCGCCTATAACCATTTTTCCAACGCTTACAGGATGAAATCCGTCAACATCTTTATCCGGACTTATTGCATAAAGAACCTTTGTCTCATTAATATGTTTTGGAAGGGGAAGCTGAATAAGAATACCGTGTATCTGTGGGTCATTGTTATATTTATCAATGAGCTTAAGAAGATCGCCTTCCTGAATATCCGCGGGCTGATTGTCCTGAATGGAATAAAAACCCAGTTCATGGGAGGTTTTCTGTTTTGCTGTCACATATGAAACAGAAGCTGGATTTTCACCCACAAGAATAGTGACAAGGCCTGGTGTAAGGTTATGCTTTTCCTTTAATTCAACAACCTCTGCCTTAATCTCTTCTCTGATTTGTTTGGCTATCTCGGTTCCGCTTATAATCTTTGCTGACATATATGCAATACTCCATAAAAAAAATAAATTTCATTTATAAATGCCAAAATTGTGCCAAAATTAACAAAACTTTAATATTATTTAAAATATACATTATTTCAGCAAGTTATAGTAAAAAACAATTAAATTCTTAAAAACTAAAATGAATAGGATAGGGGAAATTTTACCCAATAAAAAATCAATATTAATATTTGGGGAAATTATTTGGGGAAAAATTACACGATAGTCTGATGTGAAAAAACTTAA
>DYOW01000131.1:3484-3645 GCA_020720325.1 Desulfobulbus propionicus | reverse complement strand
TTCAATGATTTTAATAATCGCCGCTATATCCTTTAGAATTATGGTTATGAGAAAAAATTTTTTTTACAGGCATTGATTTTCTTCTTGACTTCACTTGTCGTATAAAGTATAAAGTATAAAGTATAAAGTATAAAGTATAAAGTATAAAGTATAAAGTATAA
>DYOW01000131.1:0-3384 GCA_020720325.1 Desulfobulbus propionicus | reverse complement strand
AGTAATCTCTGATTAAATATGACTACCCCGTCAGGCTTCGCCTGACACCCCTTCTTAGAAGGGGAATTCCCCTCTTTTAGAGGGCTGTCCCGCAGGGACGGGGTGTTTTCTATAAAATAAATTTATTTAATCAGAGTTTACTAAAGTATATTTTTAAAAATTTCTCTATATATTTACTATTATACCTGATGAGGAAAATTAGAATGATGTTTTTTAAAAAACTAACTATTAAAAATAAACTATTAATTATATTATCATTATTTATTATTATCATTCTTTTTTTTGCGACGAATGTTTTTTTAAAAAAGCTTGCCTTTCACAACAAAACCAAACAAATCGGACAGCTCGTTTCATATTCCACCAGAATTGGAGCTGTTGTGCATGAACTTCAAAAAGAGCGGGGCAGAAGCGGTGGTTATCTTGGTTCAAAAGGTCAAAAGTTTACTTCAGAGCTTGAATCTCAAAAAAAGGATACTGATGCAAGAAAAAAAGATTATGATGATTTTTTAAAATCTTTTGATGATAATACAAAAAAATCTGTTTGGGAATCCATACAAAAATCACAGGATTACCTTGAAATGCTTCAGTCAAAACGACAGGATATTACAGCGCAGACAATAACAAGCGCTCAGGCAATTGAATATTACACATCAACAATCACCTCTTTAATTGATATTTGCAAAGAAATAATAAAGCAGGACTCAACTGGTCTTTTTTTTAAAAATTTAATCGCATATATAAATTTTCTTGAATATAAAGAAAATGCAGGCATTGAAAGGGCAGTCCTTACCAATACATTTTCCGCGGATAAATTTTCTTTTATAATCTTTCAAAAATTTATTAATGTTGTTTCATCCCAGAAAAATTACTTAAAAGAATTTTTGGTTATGGCTGATGAACAGCAAAAATTATTCTATCGTGAGACTATGCGGGGAAAAGACATTGAGGAAGTTGACCGCATAGAGAAAATAGCATTAACTAACGAGAATATGTCAAGTTTTGGAATTGACCCTGCATATTGGTTTAGTGTCATTACAAACAAGATTGATCTTCTCAAAAAAGTTGAAGACAAAATTGCTGATGATATTAAGCTCAGTATTTCAAAAATACAGAAAAATACCTTAAGACAACTTGTCATATACTTAATCATTGCGAGTTTTTTAATAATTTTTTTATTCACTCTAACCATTATTATTATTAGGGATATAACAAAAATACTTGGCTGTGATCCATTGGAATTGATAGATATTGCCAAAGAGATTGAAAATGGTGATTTAACAATTCATCAACAAAAGTCACAACATATATTATCAAACAGCACTGGAGTTTTAGCAAGTTTTTTTAACATGTCAAAGGAGCTTAATAAGCTAATTACGAGTGTAATCAAATCAACCAAATCTGTTATGGCTGAAGCTCAAAGCATGTCACAAAGATCATCAAAATTACAAATTTTATCAGAACAAACATCATTGCTTGCAAACACAATACAGAACAAATCGGGTATTGTTCAGGAAAGCGTATCCAATGTTTCCGCAGCTATGAAACAGATGGTTGCGACAATTCAGGAAATAAGCCAAAACACTTTAAGCGCGAAAACCGCCGCGGACACAGTTAAAGAAGAGGCGCATCAAGCTGACAGAGTAATAAGCGCTCTTGCTTTATCTGCCGGAAAAGTTAGCGAAATATCAAAGATTATAGGAGATATTGCGTCTCAGACAAATCTTCTTGCCTTAAACGCAACAATAGAGGCGGCAAGAGCGGGAGAGTCTGGCAAAGGATTTGCTGTGGTTGCAAATGAAGTTAAGGAGCTTGCCAAGCTAACAGCCGCTTCTGTGACAGAGATAGAAAACATGATAAAAGATATACAGACCGGCACAGAATCTACTAAAAAAGTTGTGCAAAACATCAATGCATCACTTTCTCATGTAACTGATTTGACCAATACCATAGCTGCCGCTGTGGAAGAACAGACTGCCGCTGCAAATGAAATTGCAAGGCTTATGCAAACAACCAACTCAGAAGTCAATGAGGTTTCAAAACTCTCTTCAACAAAAATTTTAGAAATAAGCAAAAATGTGCAGGATGTTTCTACAGAGGAAAAAAATGCTACAGAAAGGGTTGAGTCTCTTTCCAATCAACTAAACAATAATATATCAATTTTTAAGGTGGATTAATTAATTTTAAATATCTCTTCCATAATTAAATTATGTAATTCATGCCTGAATTTTCTCATATTTGTCTTATTTTCTTCTGTATTCACAGGAAAGACCCTGTTACATAAAAACACAATGATAATTTCTCTTTCTAAATCCATCCAGAAAGAGGCGCCTGTATAACCAAGATGACCAATGCTGTTTTTGGAAAAATATTTGCCGGCAGTGGAATTATCCCCGGAAGGAGTGTCAAATCCCAAAGCCCATGAGCTTTCAGGGTCAATTAATGTCCTCTTAAAAAAAATATGCAGTAAATCTTTGGGAAAACCCATAAGCTCTGTTTTAGCTTTATAAATAAAAAGTATTTTCTTTAATATATCCAAAACACCCCTGACAGTTCCAAAAAGCCCAGCATGTCCTGCAATACCATTTAAATACCGCGCATTTCTGTCATCAACCTCTCCCCATAAAAATCTGTCTTCTTCAATTAAAAATTGTGTGGGAGCAATAAAATTTGATGAAAATTGAGGATTAAACAGGATTTCTTTAACATCAAAAGGCTCAAATACAAATTTTTGAATTGCAATATCAAGGGATAACCCAGTAATCTTTTCTATGATAAATCCAAGCAAGATAAAGCCAAAATCACTGTAAAGAGTTTTAGTTCCGTGATTAAATTCAAGAGTCGTTTCAAGAATTTCTTTTATTATCTTTTCTCTTTTATTTTCAGTAATTTTCCATAATTCAGGTATTGCAGGAAATCCTGAGGTGTGGGAAAGCAGGTTTTTAATGGTTATCTCAGCTTTATCTTCAGGAATATTTCCAAAAATTTTATGCAAAGGAGTATCAGAAAACAATAAATCCCTTGAAATAAGATTAATAAGACAAAGGCTTGTCCCAAGGGGTTTGGCAAGAGATGCAAGGTCATAATAGGTTTCAGACGACACATCCCCGATAAACGGAGAGTAGGTTAACTTTCCTGAATTTATGTAATATTCAGCATCCTTGTAAAATATCCCAAGGGAACATCCGGGAAACTGCCTTCTATTAACAGCTTGTTTTAAAAAATCCTTTATTTTATCTGAATTAAGCATAATTTTATAAAATAATCAGCAATAGAAAAGCTAAACTCTATTTTTTTCCTTTTTAAGTATATTATAGCTTTATTTATTTTTAATATGTTATACTATTAATAAAATTATCTCAATACTTCTCGGCGCCCTTTATCTTT
>DYOW01000130.1 GCA_020720325.1 Desulfobulbus propionicus | reverse complement strand
TGATTCACTATTTTTTTTTGTCTGAATCACGGGTTATCAGGATTGCGCGGAAAAATGTAAGGAACAGGCATGCTTGTTCTTTACAATAGAAAAATCATCCCTCCATAATCTCAGAAACAGCCTTAATAACAGCTTGGACATCCTCATCATTCATTAAAGGGTAGAGGGGCAGGCTCAGGCAGTTTTTTGCATAATGTTCAGCAACAGGAAACATGCCTTCCTTAAAGCCGTGCTTTTCCATGTAATAAGGCTGTAAGTGGATGGGGAAGTAATGAACCTGAGCGCTGATATCGTATTTTAATAATTTTTTATAGAGTTCATCTCTTGATACAGGGGATTTTTCAGCAAGCCTTATCACAAAGAGGTGAGGGCAGGGGTCAGTTATGTTTTCATCATATCGGGTCATTTTTAAAAGACCTTTTTTCTCATAACCTGCAAAGGCTTTCAGGTATTTTTTATAAATTTTCTGTCTTTTTTTTTTAAATGTATTAAGCTTTTTTAGCTGGCTTATTCCAAGGGCACACTGCATATCAGTTATACGAAAATTAAAGCATACATCCTGAAGCTCATAATACCAGTTGCCAAAATCCTTTCTTATAAAATTATCCTTATCTCTTTCAATGCCATGATTAGATAAAACCCTTAATTTATTTGCTAGGGCATCATCATTTGTAAGAACAGCCCCGCCTTCGCCGGTTGTGATTGTTTTTACAGGATGAAATGAAAATATTGCAAGATCAGTATGGGAGCATGAGCCGCAATTATGCCATTTATCATGAAAATAATAGGTAGAGCCAATGGAATGCGCGGCGTCTTCAATAACCTTAAATCCGTGTTTTTTTGATAATTCATAGATATAGGGCAGGTTTGCCGGAATACCTGCAAAATCAACCGGAATAACGATTTTTGGCGCAGGCAGGTCTTTATTTTCAAGTCTTTTTTCAAGTGATAAACAGTCAATATTCAGGTCATTTTCAGATATATCAATAAATTCGGGGGTTGCGCCATTTAAGACAATGCAGTTTGCTGAGGCTGAAAATGAGATGGCGCTTGTTATTCCGATATCATCTTTACCTACTCCAATCACTCTGCACGCAAGGTATAGCGCCACTGTGCCGTTTGATACTGCTATAGCATGTTTTGCGCCGCTAATCTGACAAAGGGCATTTTCAAACTCCTGAACCTTAGTCCCCTGGGTTAGAAATGAAGACCTCAAAACCTCGTTAACAGCCCGGATATCATCTTCATCAAGCCATTGCCTTCCGTAAGGAATCACATTAATCCTTCCTTTTTAAGGATATCGAGTAGTTCATTTTCTGAGAGCCACCAGTCATTGGCGCCGCTGTTATAGATAAAATCTTCCGGGAGTTTTTCCTCGTCAATGTCCATTTCCTGCCCAAGATAATGATAGGTTGAAGGGCTTAATACTACGTATATATTATGTTTTTTAATAAACCATGCATATCTTCCCTCTTCCTCGTTAACAAGAACCTCGTGGAGTTTTTCACCGGGTCTTATGCCAATTATCTCATGTTTTGCATCAGGGGCAATTACCTTTGCAAGGTCGGTTATCTTCATGCTTGGTATTCTTGGCACAAAAATCTCACCGCCTTTCATAATAGAAAGCCCCTTTATAACAAGGTCTATTGCCTCATCAAGGGTAAGCCAGAAACGTGTCATTCTTTCATCAGTAATTGTAACAGTTCCTGTTTCTCTTTGTTTCAGGAAAACAGGAATAACGCTGCCCCTTGAACCAAGGACATTGCCATAACGCACAAGGGAAAACCTTGTGGGTCTGTCAGCTCCGACATAAACATTTGAATGGATAAATATTTTATCAGAACAGAGCTTTGTCGCTCCGTAAAGATTAACCGGGTTTACCGCTTTATCCGTGCTTAATGCCACAACCCTTGGGACTTTATTGACAAGCGCAGCGTCAACAACATTAATCGCACCGGTAATGTTTGTCTTGATTGCCTCAAAAGGGTTATACTCACAAGCAGGAACCTGCTTCATCGCAGCGGCATGTATTATTATGTCAGCGTCACGGGTAGCCTGTATAAGCCTTTCCTTGTCTCTGACATCACCTATGAAGAAACGCAGCCTTTTGTCCTTTATCTCCTGCTGCATATTAAACTGTTTTAGCTCGTCACGGCTATAAACCCTTATTGTCTTTGGATTATAGTCTCTTAGAACACGGTTTATAAATGCCTTTCCAAATGAACCTGTTGCGCCTGTGATTAGAATAATTTTATTATCAAGGGTAAATTTCTCATACATATTTTTGTGCCTCTGTTTTTGGGGTGTATCTTTATTATTTTTCGGAATATTAAATTTTTTTTAAATCCTTTAAAGCTACAACTATGAAAGTAAAATAAATTTAACACTTTTTAGAAAAAAAAAATGATTTTATACGAGTCTAAATAAGGCGTGGTTTTGCAAAACTTTCATTTTTTTATTTGACAACTCAATATAAATAAGATATAAATTAACATTGGGATAAAATCTGGAAAGGGGTTAAATTCCCCTGCTGTTACGCAGCCGTGACAGGAACGAACACTCGATATGCCACTGTTTTTTTTAACGGGAAGGCGGGTTAGTAGGAATTTTTCATAGCCTGAAGCCGGAATACAATTTATTCCTTAAAACCTCGATTAAAGGGATATTTTATGAAACACATCTTAATCACATTGTTTTTTCTTTTTTCTTTTTTCTTTTTAACTGAAAATTTACATGCAATGCATATTTCCGAAGGAATACTGCCTTTTTCATGGTCTTTGCTCTCGACATGCGCCGCAATTCCTTTTCTTGCTTATGGCTTAAGCGAATTAAAGAAAAAATCCACAGATGACATTTCATTTAAACCCCTTGTGGGCATTATGGCTGCTGTTGTTTTTATAATTTCCTGCATGCCTGTTCCTGTTCCAACTGCCGGCACATGTTCTCACCCGTGCGGCACAGGAATTTCCGCAATACTGCTTGGTCCTTTTCTGAGCAGTCTCATAGCATCTGTTGCCTTGCTATTGCAGGCTCTATTCCTTGCGCATGGAGGAATAAGCACATGGGGGGCAAACGTTATGTCAATGGGAATCGCAGGTTCTTTTGCAGGTTTTCTTGGTTTTAAGATTTCAAGAAAATTTGGGGTTAATCTCTATATTTCAGCGTTTATGGCAGGAATTCTGGCTGACTGGGCTGCCTATACAATGACTTCTCTGGAACTTAGCCTTGGCATTCGTGGCAATGAACCCTTTTTCCCGCTTTTCAGGGATATATTTATAGCATTTATTCCAACCCAGTTGCCCATTGGAATCCTTGAAGGCGCTCTCACAGCAGGCATGGTGGCGCTTCTCTATAACAAAAGAGCTGATTTACTCCTTTCCTTAAATATTATAAAAGAAAATGAGGCGAGGGCATGAAAAATTTTTTTTTATCCGTTATTTTAATTTTATTTGCATTGTTTTCAGTAAATTATATTAATTATCCCGATATTGTTTTTGCTGAAGAAAGCGCCAAATGGTCCGGGGTTGATGAAACTGTAGTTGAAAAGTTTGCCTCTGCCCATAACAGGGTGGCAAAAGAGCCTTTTATTAACACAGACCAGGGAGACCTCCTGCTTTTTGTATTTTTGCTTGCTGGAACTTTGGGGGGCTTTGTGGGTGGTTATTACTGGAGGGCGCTTACAGAAAATAAACC
>DYOW01000040.1:14790-22407 GCA_020720325.1 Desulfobulbus propionicus | reverse complement strand
CCAAAAAAAATGTCGAAATAGATAAAAAAAGAACCAATTTTTAAGAGGGTTTTTATGAAAAAAATATTTTTAGCCTTTTTAGCCTTATTTACATGCATTATTTTATCTTCATGTTCAAGGTGTTATTCCCCTTATTGGGGCTCCTGTTACAGTGTTGATGTGGTGGAGCCTTGTTGTGCAAGGCCAGTTTCAGCATATTATCCATATCTCACTTATTCCGCGCCTTATTATTATGCAGTTCCTCCCGGCTATATGGGTAGTTCCATGTCAGTGACAACGCCGCCGCCACCAGTTCCAGGCGATACAACCTCAATTTATACACCCTTGCCTTTTTAAGGAGATTTTATGAAAAAAATTATTTTGTTAATATCTTTTTTATCCATTTGTTACGCAAATAATTTAATTGCCGAGGATTTTGACAGCGAATGGCCTGTGGATACAGTGGCTACAATGAAATTGGATGAGGCATCTTTTTTAAATACCGGTCTCCATAATATTGCTGTTCAGCTAATGAAAAACTACGGACAATATGAAAAACCAGTTGAACCCATTGCAGTCACTACCTTTGTTGATCTTAATTATCTCTACAGGACGTCTCCTTTTGGGAGGTTTGTTTCCGAACAGTTAATGGGAGAACTCCAAAGGGCAGGATTTAATCTTATGGAGATAAGAAAGGGTAATACCATCATGACCAGGGAGCATTACGGCGAATATATCCTTTCAAGGGACATAAATGAGCTTAGAAAAGATATAAACATAAATCTTGTTCTTGTTGGGACTTATGTTGTAAAGGATAAATATGTTTTTGTAAATGCAAGAATAGTTGATTCAGCCAATGTGGTGCATTCATCCGCAATGCATATTATAAGAAGGGACACACTTGTTGATGAGCTTTTAAGACCTTCTGTTGCGCCTCCTGTTGAGACCGGGCAAAAAATTGCGATTAAAGGATTTGGCGATAAAGATATGGGTATGGGCAGCTCTAAGTCTATGAAGGAAGAAGTTATCACAGATACTTCAAAAAAATCATCTTCAAAAGATAGAAAAAAAGCATTGGAAAATAACATTAAATAAAAATGTTTTTATTAAGGATTATTTTAACTGCTATCTTAATTTTTTCGTTAAATTGCTGCGCAAAAAAAAGGGTTTCTCCTGAAATGCCCCTCATAAAGCAGACTTCAATTTTTCAGCTCACTGATATAATGGCAGCCGAGCTTATAAAAAATGCCAGGGACGGGGGATTAAATATCTCTGATTCTATAATCACCACCTTTGTAAATATGGATGATTTGCAGTCATCAAGCAAATTCGGAAGAATCCTCTCTGAAGGGATAGGAAATGGTTTATTCAGACGAGGGATAAATATTGTGGAAATTAAGACTTCTGACGCCATATCAGCGCAACCCCGGACAGGAGAGATAATACTAAGCCGGGACCCTGCGGAACTTGATAGCCTTGCCGGCGCAAAGTATGTTATAACCGGTGTATATACCGTTGGGTTAAAATCAGTGTCAATATCCTCAAGGATTATTGAGCTACCCAATAAAAAAGTTATTTCCGTCGCTTCAAACGAGATAATAAAAACAGAGGATATTGAAGAATTATTGAAAAATAATGATAATTCAGAGGTCATAAGAAAGGACAAACCCACCAGTTATGATAAAATGCCCCAAAATTATTAATAACTATATAAATGAAGATGCATAACTACATAAAGTTATTTTTATTATTTTTTCTCATTGTTTTTCTCACATCCTGTGGCGCCATCAGCACAAAAAAAGAAACTACCCTGCAGGAGCCTAAGCTTAATGTTTATATAATGCCGCAACAACCAACAAATCTTCGGGATAAAAAGGCTCTTCTTGCGCCTATAATTTTTCCCAAAGAATATGATAATGAATCACGAAAAGAATACACATTGCTTTTAAGGGATATATTATTGCAGAACAGGGTTTTTATGGTTGTGGAGGCTTACATGGAACAAACAGGCTCTGAGGAGGAATTTGTCGGGCTTGCCCATAAAAAAGGTTTTGATTACATAATTATCGCAAAATGTCCCCGTTTTATAGCCCCTGTGGGTCTTTCAAGGGGCTGGACAGCTCTTGATTTAAGCATTATCCAGGCTCCCACAGATATAACGCTCTGGCATATATATTCAGAAACAGATCTTACTCCAAAACCTGAAAAGGATTATATATTTTTCACAAGACAATACAAAAATGCCCCTTCTGTTACCCAGGGCTTTGTGTCCCTTGCAATGGAAATCGCAAAGTTTATTAATTTAAAAACAATGGGATTACAGTAAGCTTGTCTTTTTAAGGATTAAATATTTTAGTTTTCTGTTACAATTATCTGTAGTAAAATATGCCAAATCAATTTTCTATATAAAAATATAAATAAAAAATGAAATTCAGACCCTGTATTGATTTACATAACGGCAAAGTAAAGCAGATTATTGGCTCAACCTTAAAAGATGATGACCCCTCAAGTCTTAAGGAAAACTTTGTGTCGGATTTATCCCCTTCTTATTACGCCTCACTTTTTAAAAAAGATAATCTTACTGGCGGACATGTCATAATGCTTGGCAAGGGGAATGAAACCGCAGCTGAAGATGCGCTTCTGGCATGGAAAGACGGGCTTCAGTTGGGCGGGGGTATGAATGATGCCAATGCAAAATTTTGGCTTGAAAGAGGCGCAGCCGCTGTTATTGTGACATCATATGTATTTAATGACGGAATTATAGACTGGACCAATCTTGACAAAATTGCGGCTATTACAGGAAAACAAAGGCTTGTCCTTGATTTAAGCTGCAAAAAAAAAAATAACAATTACTATATAGTCACAAACCGCTGGCAGGTTTTTACTGATGTGTTTCTTGACAGAAAATTATTTTCTGATTTATCAGATTATTGTTTTGAATTTCTTATCCATGCTGTGGATGTTGAGGGTGGCTGCAAGGGGATTGACACGGAGCTTTTAAGCCTTCTCGCTGATTATTCACCCATTCCTGTGACTTACGCTGGTGGAATCAGAGACATGAATGATATTAAAATTATTCAGGAAAAAGGCAAAGGAAAAATTGATTTTACTGTGGGGAGCGCCCTTGATATCTTTGGCGGTTCGGGAATAAAATATGAAGACCTTGTGTCATGGATGAATGAAAACGGATAACGTGGAATTTCGTGTTGGTTTTGGGGTTGATTATCATTGTCTTGTCCCAGCGAGGAAACTAATTCTTGGCGGGGTTGCCATTCCCTATGAAAAAGGCCTGCTTGGTCATTCTGACGCTGATGTTTTAATTCATTCCCTTTGTGACGCCCTTCTTGGAGCTGCCTCATTGGGTGATATAGGCAGGCATTATCCCCCGTCTGATATGAGGTATAAGGATATATCAAGCATGGCGCTCCTTGAGGATGTCATTTTTAAGCTATCACAAAAGGGCTGGAGTCTTAATAACGCTGATTTGACCCTTGTTGCAGAAAAACCTAAAATTGCCTTATATGTGCCAAAAATGATTGAAAACATTGCAAATATGTGTGAAGTGGAAATACACAGAATAAACATAAAGGCAACCACATCTGAGGGCATGGGCTTTACCGGCAGGGAAGAAGGCATGACCGCGTATTCTGTGGCTACGATAAAATCAGCATAATTTTTTTAAAATTCTTATTATTTGTAATCTCAATAATATTGATTTAAATTTTTTAGATTGAAGAAGGATTGGCTTTGTCAAGATAATTTGACTTTTCTGTAACTTTTTTGTCATCTTTTGTTAATAAAGATTGAAAGAGATTATTTAATTTTCAAGAAGGGGTGTCTTTTATGTTTAACTTCAGAAAAAAAATTATTTTCTCTTTTTTAATGACTGCAATCCTTTTCATGTCTTCAATTGCCTATTCCTTTGATGTGAAACTTGATCCTGAAATTAAGGATTATGAAAAAAAAGGCAACGTGACAGGAACTATTATTGCCTCAGGCTCGACCACTGTGGGAAAGCTTATTGAAGCCTGGGGTAATGAATTTAAAATAATTTATCCGGGCGCTAAAATTGAGGTTTTAACTGGTGGGTCATCCACTGCCCCTCCTGCGCTTTTAAGCGAAAAAGTAAATTTGGGTCTTATGAGCAGACCGATGAATGAAAATGAAATTACCTCCTTTAAGAAAAAATTTGGGTATGAACCAACAGAAATCAGAGTTGGTATTGATGCTATTTCAGTATTTGTCAATAAAAACAATCCCCTTAACACAATAAACATTCAGACATTAGATAATATCTTTTCTGAGACAAACAATTGCGGTGTCAAAAAAAATATTGAGAAATGGGGTGATTTAGAGGTAAAGGGAGAATTATCCAAAAACAAAATTATCCTTTTGGGAAGAACCAATGCCTCTGCAACTTACGCCTATTTTCAAGAAAAAGCCCTTTGCAAAGGCAGATTCAAAAAAGATGTAAATGAAAAATTAAGCGTTGAGGAAATTGTAAAATTAGTAGGAGAAACACCCGCTGCAATCGGTTATTCAAGCCTTGGATTTATTGTTCCTAATGTCAAGGCGCTTGCGCTTTCACCCAAAAACGGAGATAAAGGAGTTGAACCCTCCGCTTCAAATGTGATTGAAGGAAAATATCCTCTTGCAAGGTTTTTAAATATTTATATCAACAAAAAACCAAATTCCCATGTAAGTATGCTCGAAGAAGAATTTATAAAATTCATACTCTCCAAACAGGGACAGGAAATTGTTATAAAAGAAGGTTTTTTACCGTTAAATCAAAAGATATCAGGAAATATGCTGGATAAATTAAAGAAATAGTATTATAATTTAAACTTTATCGCTTAAATTATAAGGTTTATCCAGGAAATTACCTTTGTTATCCGTTAATTTTTTGCCTTTAATCTGGATTTCACTCCTTGAAAATGCCTTTATTGTTTGTAATATGCACGGAATCTCTCTTTTTATGCCTTCTTCTCTTATTTTATGAAAGAGGGGAAGGCCTTCTTCGTATTGTTTTTTTAAATCAATTAATCCGGTTTTATTAAGAAGCTCTTTTGCATCTTTCCATAGTCTTTCCCATGCTGGGCCCTGAATTTCAAACTCACAAAATGTAACCGCAGGTCCCCGGTCAAGGTCAGGGGTGACAAGATGCATCATCACACCGGTGGTTTTGGAATTTTTTTCAATTAATTGCCATATCACATCCTGCCATGTGCCTGTGGGCCCATCTGGCAGGGCGGGGTGAAGATTAATCATGTCAAGCTGTTCACAGGCATTAGGGCTTACAATCCACATATAGCCTGCAAGCACAATAAGGTCAGTCTTAAAATCCTTAAGCATTATAAGGATGTTTTCATGATATAGCTCCCGCCATTTGAGCATATCCTGTTTCTTTAATTCAGTATTAAAATCGTTGGAAGACAGGCTCACTGTGACTATATTATTGGTGTCAGCAATGCTTTTAAGCTCTTTGCAATGGCTATTATCATTAATAGCTTTTGAAAGAAAAAGGTAGGCAATTTCAGCCGTTATTTCACCTTTTTTTATGGCATTTATCGTCTCATTAAACAAGACAACCGCTGCCTCATCCCTTCCTGTTGTCCACCAGCCTATCTGAAACATAATCAACTCCTATATTTTTTTAATTTATTCAATAAAAGCAAAAAATTAAAACGCTTTAAATTTATCTCCCAAATAATGTTTCAGATTCCATTTTTTTGTTGTGTCTAAAGCACGTTCAAGGCAGATGAATTTTTTATCGGTATTTTTCTTGAAGTGTTCAACTGTTTCGTTATCAATTAAAATATCTAAACAAATCAAGGTTTCTTTTTCGCCATCAGTTGCAAATAGTATTTTGTTTTTCTTAAACTCCTCTTGTTTAGTTAAAGTATAATTCAATAAAAATCCGTTTTTAATCAATACTTCTGTAACTAATTCTTTTTCATTGAACATTGAAATTAAATGTGCTTCTTTTTCTGAAATATATTTTTTTAGCAACTCAATATTTTCTTCTGTCGTTTTGTCTGGGTCAGGTGCAAATTCTACTCTTGGGAAGTTCGATTTTACAAGTTTAAAAACTTTGAAACCTAAATTGTCTGAACCATGATTTTTAGGATTTTCCTGATTATCTTGATTTTTAAATAAATCTTGTTCATCTTTTAATCGTTGTAATTCAAGTTCAGATTTTATTTTTTCTATCACTCGTTTATTGCGTTCAATAGTTATATCACTTATTTTTTTGTAGCCGGCTTTGTATGCTTCGCTCTTTTCGTCTGTATTTTCAGGTATTTGAACAAGAATGGATTTTCGACTGCCGCCATCTTCTTGATTTAGCTCCATTACCGCTTGCCCTGTTGTGCCACTACCTGCAAAAAAATCTAAAATAATATCACCATTTGCAAAATCAGCAATATTAAAAAGCCTTTTTAATAAAATGGTAGGTTTAGGAAAATTAAAAACTTTTGTGTCAAATAATTTACCAAACTCTTTAGTTCCAGTGGCGGTATTTCCTACATCGTCCAACCAAGTAGAATATTTTTTTGTATTATATTCTCCATCTAATGGCTCATAAATTTTTTCATAAATAATATAATTGTCACCATCCTTAACAAATTCAATATTACCATCGTTTATTTCTCTTTTCATTCTTTCTTTTGACCATCGCCAACAACCGTCTTCTTCATTTGGTAGAGTTGGATAAACTTCTGTATTATCTGGACATGTAACTGAATAGTATAGATTAGGCCTATCCGTTCTTTTACTATTTGCGCCCCATTTCCTTGCTAATTGGGTCTTGTATTTTCTTTTTTTAATTTCATCAAATTTTGAAAAAACTTCATTCTCTTTGGTTTCTTCTCCAACTTCAAACTCTTCTTTTGTTTTAGCATAAAACAATAAATATTCGTGAGAAACCATTAAGAAATTATTATCCGCCCCTCCTCCTTTACCTTTCCAAGGCAATTCTGCAACAAAATTTTCTTCTCCAAAAATTTCATCACATAGTTTTCTTAAATGATGATGTTCATTGTCATCAATTGAAATAAATATTACTCCGTCTTCTCTTAATAATTGTCTTGCAATAAGCAAACGGCTATACATCATATTCAGCCAATTACTGTGGTATCGTCCGTCAGTTTCGGTATTGGTGTCAATTTTTAGACCTTCTTCGACAATGCCCGCATCTTCCCAGTATGCTTTTTTGTCTTGCGAATAATTGTCGGAATAAACAAAGTCCTTTCCTGTGTTATAAGGTGGGTCTATATATATGCACTTGACTTTTTCTCTATAGCCCGTACTTAAAAGTTTAAGAACCTCTAAATTTTCTCCTTCTATAATAAGGTTTTCTGTTTCTGATGGATTTATACTTCTTGATTCATCATAAACTAATGTAGCGTTACTTGGCGAAAATGCATTTCGTTTGGCAGCGCTTTTACCAAACCAACGAAATTCGTAGCGTTCTGTTTCGCTTACACTTTCGGGCTCAACAACTTTTTTCAGTTCATTGATGTTTAGCTTTCCTTCGTTTGTGAAAAGGTCAGGAAACATTTTTTTAAGTGTTTCCAAACGTTCTTTATTCCAGTCAGTTGTCTGAACCATGATTAAAGGATTTTCCTGATTTTCAGGATT
>DYOW01000040.1:9793-14690 GCA_020720325.1 Desulfobulbus propionicus | reverse complement strand
GTTTGAATTTCTTGTTATACAATCTTTTAAATGTAAGTGATTTGCTTCCAAAGTTAATTAATAGCCCTATTTCCATATTGTAGGCTTCGAGATAATTAATGGCTTGTGCCAAATGGACATCTTCAAGTTGAATTATTGCTTTCAATTCTACCATAATTAAAGACTCAACAAAAAAATCAACTCGCCTTGTTCCAATTTGCTGACCTTTGTAAAATATAGGCATTTCAACCTCTCTGCCAAATGATAAGCCCTGTTCGGTCATTTCAATTTCCATAGCTCTTTGGTAAATGACTTCCTGAAAACCATTCCCTAAAATAGTATGCACTTGCATAGCACAACCAATTATTTTTCGGGTAATATCATCATATTTAAGTTTATCCTGTTCCATCCTAAAATCTGTTTAATCTTGGTTCAGACTATTTATTGTTTTTGTAGCTTCTGTTTTAAAGAAGCTATATTCTTTTACCGGCGCTTTGTAATGCACTTCCACACCTAATGCCTCAAAATGTTTCATTGCACATTTAATGCGGTAAACTTCACTTTCTGTCAATGCTTTTTTGTCGTTAATATCGCTTGTGCCTTTGGTTTCAATTACAAAATAATATTCACTTTCACTACCTGTTTTTAAACTCTTGCGTTTCATAACCAAACCAAAGTCGGGTTCATATTCGCCAATTGGAGTTTTAATTTTGTAATAACTCGGAAGTTTAAGAAAACAAATAATTTCATCATCAAGGTCGGCTGTTTTTGCAAACCATCTTTCTATATCGCTATCCACAAGCATTTTATCATATACGCCTCTCTTGGGTGTGTCCACATAAGCCTGTTGGGAAATGTTTCTTACAAAATCATCAAATGAATAAGGAAAACTATCTCCTGTCAAATGATAGTCTAATCCTCGAATCATTTCGTCTAATTCAATATTGCGAATAATTCCTGCTGCTTGATGAATAAATTGCGGTGGGTTTTTTACAAAATGCTCGTAGTTTGCAATGTTGTCAACTATCTTAAAAACTGTATTGTAACTCAGCCCTGTGTTCTCGCTTAATTCTTCTACTAAATCCAATGGTGTAAAATAGGCTTTTAAAGCGTAGGTTTCTGTTCCTCCAAAATCATCTTTTATTCCTTCTTCTGTAATTTCACCAATAGAACGACTGCTTACTTCTGCAACATAATCGGCAATATTTATTTTGTTGATTTCCTCAATTGATTTTTGAATTAGGTTTTCTTCGTTGAAAGAAACGAGATAATCTGTTTTCTTCGCTAATGATTTCCAAAAGCGTTTAAAAGTCGCATCAATCGTTTCGTTTTGATTGCGTTTAAAATGCACCTCGTTTTGAGGTTTGCCTTTATGTGTATGTGTAAGACCAGCGCCTGCTTTTGTTGTTCCGTAAACTTCTTTAATTTCTTCCTGATATTGAGTTACAAAAGTTTCGTAAGTTTCGTTTGGAATAACTGTTAATAAATTTATTTCATCGCCTGCTTGTGTTTTAGGACTGTCATATATTCTTTGCCCATTTTGATTAACACAAATTCTCAAACCTCTACCAATTTCCTGACGTTTACGAATTTCGGAATAAGCTGTATTTAATGTGGCGATATTGAAAACATTCGGATTATCCCAACCAACGCCCAAAGCAGAGTGAGAAAACACAAATTGAACAGGATTAGTTATAGTTAATAGTTCTTCTTTGCCTTTTAAAATGAGTTCGTAAATTTTCTTTTGCTCTTTTTGTCCGCCTTCATTGTCGGCAAATTCTCCGCTTGCTTTTTGAGCAAAATAATATCCTTGAATTTGAGTAATATATTCGTCTGATGGCTGTTTCCCTTCATTATTCTCAGCGTAAATCAGTTTGTATTTTTCAATGAAAAGATTTTTGATGATTGGAGTTTCTCCAATATAGTTAGCCACTTTGTCAATAAATATTAGAGAAAGGCATTTAATCCCTTGTTCAGCTAATTTTTGGGTCTTATAAAAGTGTCTGCGAATTAGCCATTCGAGTTGTAAAGCCCAAATGCTTTGTAAATTTCCTGATGATTGCTTTTCTTCTAAAATCACACCATTTGAAAATTCTACTGACCATTTTCCTGTCTTCAAACTTTTGTTGATGCGGGTAATTTTGTAATTCAAATAACTTGGATTGCTTGTTTTTTCGCCTAAATTATCACCAACTTTTAACCAATTTGATTTTTCAAAAACAAATTTTCCATTTTTCATTTTCCACGCTTTTAGTTTGGCTTTCGGGTCGCCTTTACTGTTTTGCGTTTCGGTGAGTTCAATTTTTATCGTGGCTTCATCATTTTTTTCGGTTACAGTTAAAACTTCAATTTTCTTTACTAAGCCTTGTTTGTAACTGTCATAAGGAGTTAAACGATAAATCAAATTTTTCAAAACTTTATGAGTAGCCGAAAAACGAATTTTGAATAATGGATTTAGTTTGGCAATTTGTTTAATGGAATTTTCAGTGTCCATTCCTTCCTGTGGCTCGTCCATTATGATAATTGGGTTTGTTTTGCCAATTGCATCAATGAAAGGAATGTTTGCAAATAAATCTTCTCTTTGTGCTTGATTTAATATTTTATCTTCCGAATTAAAAGATGCAAGTGTCATTACCATTACTTGCGGATGCTGTTCTTCAATAAAATTCGTTACTTTATTAAGACGTTTACTTTCATACTCAAAAGCCTTAGGAGTAAATCCGTAAATACTTTCAAGTTGTTTTGAAAAAATCTTAAAAGCGCTTAAAGCCCCTTGTCTAATTGCAACAGAAGGGACTAATATTATAAATTTAGTAAATCCGTAATTCTTGTAAAATTCATAAATGGTTTTAATGTAAACAAGTGTTTTTCCTGTTCCTGTTTCCATTTCAATGCAAAGTTCTTTATCTGTAGAAAGTTTTGCGGTTTCCTCGTCAATTCCATTTTCATTTAAAACGTCAATGATATTTTTCTTAATTTGCTTAGTTGAAAGTTTACAAACATTAGAACGAATACCCTCAAAACAAGCATTGTCAAAAGTGTTTTTGTTTGTTCCTTCAAACACTTTCACAACAGATTGAATTGGAATATTCTGATATAGTAAATCTTCTAACTTTAATTTCATGATGTTAAAGTATTATTTTATATTACTTTTTTATTTTACCATCTTAAAACTCTTTGCAGCCCTTGCCATTTTATCCGCCCATTCAGGATGGGTAAGGCTATGGATATGTGTGTAAGAGCCAAAGACATTTTTATAAATTACACCGTCTCTTTTATCATGAAATCCCTTCCCCCGTATCATCTTTCCTGAAAATGTAGTTTGTCCCATGCCAGAACCTTCTGCAACAGGTCTTGAATAGTGAAACTCATGTCCTTTTAGCCTGTCGCCTGCATTATAAAAAATATTATCAGTCTCTATAAGCATCTCTGAATAGCCATGCCCCACGGGTTTTTCCTCAAGCCTGAAATTATATGGGATAATCCCAAGCATTTCATATTTTTGACCCTGATATTCTATAAACTTTCCGAGATACATAAGTCCGCCGCATTCCGCATATACAGGAAGCCCGTTTTCTATTGAATTTTTCAGGGCATTTTTCAGTGATATGTTGCTTGCTAAGAAAGGGGCATTGGTCTCTGGAAATCCTCCACCAATATAGAGGGCATGGATGTCTTTAGGAAGATTATCCTTAAGCGCATTAATAAATATCAGGTTTGCGCCGGCTTTATTCAGGGATTTTAAGTTCTCAGGATAATAAAACTGAAAGGCTTCGTCCATTAATACACCTATATTAACATCTTTAACAGTATCTTTATCCTTAAAATTGCCTGAATTAATATTGGCTTCAATGTCGTTTACATCTCTTGCAATTTGCAAAAGCCCTTCAAGATCAAGACAATCCCTTAATAAAAAAGAAATCCTGTTAATCGTCTCTGGGGGGTTAATGGTTTCATATATTGGCTGAACCCCAAGATGCCTCATGGGAAAAGGGTCAAATTTTAGCCTTGGCACTGCTCCCATAACCTTAATGCCTGTATGGTACTCTATGGCATTTCTTACTGTTATTTCCTGCCTGTGGCTTCCGATATTGTTTAATATCACCCCGCTTAAGATTAAATCCCTATCAAAATTTAATACCCCAAGCACAATTGCAGCGGCAGTCTTTGTCATCTTTGTACAGTCAAGGGCAAGAATAAAAGGACAGGAAAGCATCTTTGCAAGGTTTGCCGAGCTTGAGTCATTAATATCATGGGATGAATC
This sequence comes from Desulfobulbus propionicus, assembly GCA_020720325.1. GTDB lineage: Bacteria > Desulfobacterota > Dissulfuribacteria > Dissulfuribacterales > DYOW01 > DYOW01. The sequence goes on along the minus strand of DYOW01000040.1, from coordinate 10,447 downwards.
AAAAAGCCCCCTGTTTCCCTCAATTATGGAGATATCCCTTTTCTTACTGTTTTCATAAAAAGAGGCAAGGATATTTTCTCTATCCATTAAATATGGGTCGAGGTTATGACATTCCTGTTTTGAGGCAACTGATAGCCATCCTGCATCAATATAATCAGGGCCTTTTTTAAAGGTCGCAACCCGTAAACCCTTTTCAGATAAAAGCGCGGTGATGCCAAGGGTTATAAGAGTCTTTCCAGAACCACCCCTTATTGCTCCAAAAAATAGCCTTGGAATAAGCATTTATTTTTTTTTCTGCTCTTCCTGTTTAGCTGGGGTTACTTCTATTGGAGCAGAAACAAATTGTCTGCTCACCCTTATGCGAGTATTGTCCGCAATCTCAATGGTTACAATTTGTTCAGTAATTCCTGTGATTTTTCCGTAAATACCGCCTGCTGTCATTATTTCCTGACCTTTTTGCAGGGATTCAAGGTATTTTTTGTGTTCCTGAGCCTTTTTCTGCTGGGGACGGATAAGCAGAAAGTAAAAGATAAAAAAGATTGCCACAAAAGGCACTAACTGAAATAAAGGATTTGCAGCCCCTGCAGCGCCTTCTGCTGACGGCGCCTGACCCATTGCATAAACTAAATTAAAAAACATTTTTCCCTCCGTTTT
>DYOW01000040.1:0-9693 GCA_020720325.1 Desulfobulbus propionicus | reverse complement strand
TAAAATTCATCAATAAATTCTTTATAATTATCTTCTTCTATAGCATTTCTTATGCCAGACATGAGGCTCTGATAATATGTTATGTTATGTAAGGTCAACAAATAATATGCCAGAAGTTCCCTTGACATAAAAAGATGCCTGAGATATGCCCTGGAAAAATTTCTGCATGTATAGCAGCTACATTCATCATCAAGGGGGGTGTCATCTTTTAAATATGCAGCATTCTTTATAACAATTTTTCCCTTAGATGTAAAGAGTGTTCCGTTTCTTGCGTTTCTTGTGGGAAGCACACAGTCAAACATATCAACACCCCGCTTCACTGCCTCAACAATATCTGAGGGAGTTCCAACACCCATTAAATAAACAGGATATTTTTCAGGGATTGACGGACGGCGCTTTTGAATAATCTGTAACATGATGTCCTGAGGCTCTCCAACACTCAACCCTCCAAAGGCATATCCATCCATATCAAGCTCAAGAAGGGATTCAAGGCTTTTTTTCCTTAAATCATCAAACATGCCACCCTGAATAATGCCAAAAAGCTGTAAATCATCCCTTTTTTTTGCGTCAACAGATTTTTTTGCCCAGTCTGTTGTAATATCCATTGCCTTTTGGGTGTCTTCATATATTGCGGGATAGCCAATGCAGTAATCAAGACACATCATAATGTCTGAGCCAAGGGTTTCCTGAATGCTTACAACCTTTTCAGGGGTTAGTTTGTGAAGAGTCCCGTCTCTGTGAGAGCGAAACACAACTCCGTCTTCCTCTATTTTTTTTAAATCAGACAGGCTGAATACCTGAAAACCGCCGCTATCAGTTAATATGGGCTTGTCCCATCTCATAAAATTATGCAATCCTCCCATCTCGCCTATTAATTCATGTCCGGGATATATAAAGAGATGGTATGCATTTGAAAGTATTATGTCAGCGCCTGTTTCAATAATATCCCTTGGAGAAAGGGATTTTACAGTGGCATGAGTTCCAACAGGCATAAAGCAGGGCGTCTGAACCTCACCGTGAAGAAGATTTAACTGTCCCCTTCTTCCGGCGCATTGGGTTGATTTTTTTAGTATATTAAACAGAGCCATTGGTTATAATTTTTCAAGTATCCTTTCGCAGATATTGTCAAAGGCTCCGTTTGACATTGCCACAACAATATCGCCTTTTTTTAGGCATGGCAAAAGGTTAACAAGGATTTCTTCTGTGGTTTTGCAAAGACTCGCATCAATATGAAGTTTTTGCATGTCATCAATAAGTTTTTTTGTGTCAAGGAGTTCGTTTTGGGGAATATTTCCTGGCTCATAAACATCTTTTATTATAACTTTTTGAGCAAAAGTAAATGATTTGGGGAATATATCCTGAAAGATGTTTCGTCTTGTTGTGTTTGAACGGGGCTCAAAAATGGCAACGAGACGTTTATCTTTATAAGTTTCCTTTAAAGAACTTAAAGTTTCTGATATTGCAGTGGGATGATGGGCAAAGTCATCAATAACAGTGATATCATGTTTTATCCCTTTTATTTCCTGCCTTCTTTTTACGCCTTTTGCCCCGAAAATACCCTTTTTGATATGATTTATATCCATGCCTGTCTCATAACAAAGGGCGATTACAGAAAGGCAGTTTAAGGCATTGTGCTTGCCTGAAAGATAAGTTTCAAATGTGTCCAATAACTTATTATCTCTTAATACATCAAAGGTCATTTTGCCTTCGTTTATTAAAACATTATCTAAGCTCCAGCGGGCATCCTTTGAAATTCCATAAGTCAGGAATTGTCTGTTAGTATTTTTAAAAATATCATTAAGATGTTCCCAGTCATTATTATAGATAATTATCCCATTTTCAGGGACAATTTTAATTAATTTGCCAAACTGTTCCTTAATTGATTCAACATCCCTGTAAATATCCGCATGGTCAAATTCAAGGCTTGTGATTATGAGATAATCAGGATAATAATGCATAAATTTAGGTTGTTTATCAAAAAAGGCGGTGTCGTATTCATCCCCTTCAAGCACAAACATATCTGAAGCGCCAAGATGAAAACCTTTGTTATCACCGTTTAATATGCCTCCCACCATAAAGCCAGGGTCAAAACCTGCTGCCCTTAATACTGAAATAAGCATGGAAGTTGTGGTGGTTTTTCCGTGTGTGCCTGAGACAACATATCTTTTTCTGTTTCCAATGACAAATTTGTTTAATGCCTCAGGAAATGACATATAGGGAATATTTTCAATCATCACATACATTGCCTGGGGGTTATCCCTTCTTATGACATTTCCGATAATAACGAGGTCAGGCTTGTTTTCAGCGATATCCACGGGAAAATAGCCGATATTTACCTCAATATCAAGTCTTTTAAGCATATCTCCCATAGGAGGATAGGTCTGGGAGTCTGAGCCTTTTATAATATATCCCTTTTCTTTCAGGAGTCCCGCAAGGGCAGCCATAGCTGTGCCGCATATTCCCATAATATAAATGTAAGAACCTGGTTTAATTATTTTTTCCATAAGTTAAAAAATATTAAAAATCCATTGTTTCCCCTGGAGTTAATGGGGCGACATATACTTTATCCTGTGTGATTCCGTTTTTTTTGAGTTCATTTTCATACTCAGCAGGCGTTCCTTTTAAGAGAGGAAAAGTTCCGTAATGCATTGGAATCACAAGCTCAGGCTTTAGAAACATTGTGGCGATCGCGGCTTCCTCAGGTCCCATTACATAATGTCCTCCTATTGGAAGCATTACAATCTGGGGTTTATAAAGTCTTGAAATAAGGGACATATCGCCAAAAAGGGCGGTGTCTCCTGCATGATAAAGGGTTTTTCCGTCAGGGAGTTTGACAACAAAGCCGCAAGGTTCGCCTCCGTAAATAATTTCATTGTTTTCTTCTATTGAAGATGAATGGATGGCGGGAACCATAGTTATTTTAATATCATCAATGACAACAGAGCCTCCGATGTTCATCCCAACAAGGTTTTGAAGACCTTTTTTGTTTAGATACCGGTATATTTCATGAATGGAGACTATTGTGGCGTTTGTTTCCTTTGCAATGTTTATGGTATCGCCAAGGTGGTCTCCGTGGGCATGGCTTACAAGGATGATATGTTTTACGCCCTGTTTGTCAAAGGAAGCAGGGGCTTTTGGGTTTTGAAGCCAGGGGTCAAACCATATTGTCAGATTTTTTTCTGTCTGAAGGATAAAGGCAGAGTGTCCGAGGTATGTAAGGCTGTTGGGCATATTTCCTCCGTTTTTTTTATTTTGTCAGAGATGTTTTTAGAATTTTTTGCATATTTTACCATAAAAATCATGAAATGAATGTTAAAAAATTACGATTAAAAGGGAAAGTTATCTTCAATATGCGGTGAAAATTGATTTAAAGTGTTTACTTCATCAGGTGGTATTTCAATAATTTTAAATAGATAGTCTTCAATTTCCTTTGTGCTTAAGAAAAGATGCCTCATTTTTAGCCTTAAGTCAGGGGTTTTGCCGTATCTTATCACAAGGTCTTCAAATCTTACCTTTAGAGTTACTATTTCGTGATGTCTCACTCTTTTATCAGCATAATTAACAAGCGCGGCAGGGGATAATAAATTTTCAGGATTCTCAAGATTCACATGCTGGCGGACAATTTCCGCAATGGAATAATAACCTTTTTGTTCCAGTAGCATTGAGCCTAAAAGGGCGTGGTCCTTTTTTTCATTAATGCCCTGAATTTTGCAGATATCATGAAGCAGAGCGCCTGCCCGCACTTCATGAAAATTTATTTTTTTTCCTTTTTTTATTAACTTTTGCACAATAAAAAGCGCGACCTGGCATACCCTTAAGCTATGTCTGTAAACATTTTCAGGCGCTTTGTTCTCAGTCAAAAGCATGATGCATTCTTTTCTGTCGGGTATATTTTTTTTCATAAAAAATCAAAAACAATAAAAAGATAAAGAAACAGGCAAAAAAAAGGATGTTGATAACTTTGTTAATTTCATAACCATCAGTTTTTTCTTATAAAAAAAATTAAGCCTTGCCACAAGGTTATAAATATATGTCATTAAAAGCCTTACTAAATAAATAATTTTTTAATGTTGATATTGTGCTATTCTTTTTTATTAAAATAACCATTTTCCAATTTTGACAATATTCATTTTAAATAATAAAAGTAAACCTAACAATATTAAATTTATCGAGGGATCAATGGAGTCATTTTGGGAAGGGTTTATAGAAAAAATTATGGGGAGAATTCCCCATGCAAGTTTTAAGATTTGGATTGAACCTTTGCGATTTGGGGGGATAGACAATGGTGAACTTGTTATTAAGTGTCCAAATGAATTTTCAATGAACTGGATAAAGGAGAATTATCTTAAGTTTTTTAAGGAAGAGGCCGCAAAACTTGATCCGCAATTAAGATTAACTTTTTTATACGAACATAAAAAGGAAGATCAGCCGTTTTTACCAAATTTTTCACCACAGGAATTCCTTAAACCCAATTTTATTGAAAAATATACCTTTGATGAGTTTGTTGTGGGAGAAGGAAACAGGTTTGCATTCCAGGCCTGCAAGGCCATTGCAGCAGGCTCGGGAGAATTCACTGACATATTATATCTTCATGCAAATACCGGCATGGGAAAGAGCCACCTGACCCAGGCAGTGGGGAATACCATTTACTATACATCTCCCCAAAAAAAATTTTGTTACACCTCTGTAAATGAGTTTACAAGCAGGGTTTATAACGCAATTAAGGAAGGACAACTGGAATCATTCAAAAAGAAATACATAGATGAATGTGATATTCTTCTTCTTGAAGAGCTTCATTCCATTGCCGGAAAGGACCGCACACAAAAGGAGCTTTCCAATGCCATTGACATGCTTTTAAGGAGCAAAAAAAAGGTATTATTCACCTCAACCAAGCTGCCTTCTGAAATTTCAAGGCTTGACAGTGAATTTTCTTCAAGACTGGTTTCAGGCCTTATTATTACTATTAATCCCCCTGATGTTGACACCAGAAAGAAGATTATTTCAAGAAAGGCAAGAAATCTTGGTCTTCATATTCATGAGGATGTAATTGAATACATGGCTTCAAGGCTTACAGGCGATATCAGAAGGATTGAAGGCGCAGTTATAGGACTTTCCACAAGGGTGACCCTTTTAAATCAGGAAATAAACATAAATATTGCCACGGATGTATTAAAGAATCTTGTTCAGGAGCCAACAGAGATAACAATAAATAATATTAAGGACATTATCTGTTATCATTTTCAGATAAACTGTGATGACCTGACATCCAGGTCTAAAAAGAAGAATATTTCCACTGCAAGACAGATAGCAATGTATTTTTCGAGAAAATATACAAAAGAATCTTTGGAATCCATTGGTTTTGAATTTAACAGGGATCATGCCACAGTGCTGCATTCTGTAAAACAGATTAATAAACAGATTATTGAATCAAGCAAGGTGAAACTTGTTGTTGAGCATATTAAAAAGGAAATAGAGAAGAAAAGATGGAAAAACCCTGATGCTTAATTCCTTAACAGGGGAATTTAAAAAAATATTAGGCACAGAAAATGTCTTGCAAGATCCTGCGGATCTGATTTGTTACAGCTATGACTCAAGCCCTTATGAGTCTATTCCAGGCACAGTATTATTTGTAAAAAATACAGAACAAATACAAAAGATAATCTATCTCTGTTTAAATGAGAAAATTCCTGTATATTCAAGGGGAGCTGGCACAGGAACCACAGGGGCTTCTGTGCCTCTAAAAAACGGAGTCTCTGTTGTCTTTACAAAAATGAACAGTATTCATGGATTTAATCAGGAAAATCTCATGATTGATGTGGAGCCTGGGGTTATAACAGGAGATATACATAATTTTGTGGAATCAAAGGGCTTTTTTTATCCCCCTGACCCGTCAAGTCTGAAATTTTGCACAATTGGTGGAAATGTAATGACCAATGCCGGTGGGCCAAGGGGAGTAAAATATGGGGTCACAAGGGACTATGTTGTCTCCCTTGAGGTTATTACAGGAAAGGGTGAAATAATCAGAACATCAGCCAAAACTGCAAAAAATGCATCTGGTTATAATCTTACACAGCTTTTTGTTGGCTCTGAGGGAACATTGGGGCTTGTTTCCGGGATAACCCTAAAGGTAATTCCCAAACCCCGGATGACGCTTACATTAATGTCGGAATTTCCCGGAATAAATCAGGCAATGCAGGGGATATTAAATATATTTAAAAATGGCGTTTTGCCTTGTTGCATTGAATATCTTGATGCAAACTGTGTAAATCTTATCAGAAACAGGAAAGAAAGCGCTGAAACTCTTATAATATCAGAGGTTGACGGTTTTGAGGAAAGTATTAACACACAGCTTTCCCTTGTGGAGAAGTCATTTAAGGATGCCGGGTGCAATAATATTATTATCGCAAAAAATAATGAGGAAAGGGATGAAATATGGCGCGTAAGAAGGGGGCTTTCCCCAGCGATAAAAAAACTTGGATACAGCGGGAAAATAAGCGAGGATATTTGTGTCCCAAGGCATAATCTTCCTGCAATTACCGATAAAATAAGTGAAATATCACTGAAATTTGATATAAAAATTATCTGTTTCGGTCATGCAGGGGATGGGAATCTTCATGTTAATTTTCTATTTGATAAAAATGATGCTGATGAGGTTTCAAAAACTCACAGGGCGATTGAGGAATTAATAGAGAATACAATAATGCTTGGCGGGGCAATTTCAGGGGAACACGGAATTGGTTTAAGCAAGAGGGATTTTCTAAAAATGGCAGTGGGAGAGGTAAATTATAATATTATGAAAGAAATCAAGAAAATTTTTGATCCAGAAGGCATATTAAATCCAGGGAAGGTATTTATTTAATGGGTGTGACTGCAATTATCGCGGCAGGAGGTGTTGGCAGGAGATTCGGGGAATGCGCGCCCAAACAGTTTTTATTTTTAAAAGGCAAGGAAATAATCCGCTGGTCCATTGAAACCTTTATTAAAAGCAATTTTTTTAATGAGATAATAATACCTGCGCCATATGAGTTTATGAGCGATATTGAAAAAATCACAGATGATTACAAAAATAATAGATTTGTTATAAAGGTAGTAAAAGGCGGCGACACCAGGGCTGAATCAGTGAGAAACGCAGTTGAAGCCTCTTATTTACAAAATGAACTGATATTAATACACGATGCTGCAAGACCTTTTGTAAGTGTCAAAAATCTTTGTGACTTTTTTTCCTTTACATCTGATAAGGACGCTGTGATATTTGCGAAAAAGGTGACTGAGACAGTAAAACTGGTTAAAGGAAATGAAATACAGGAAACATTGGACAGGGAAAGGATTTTTCTTGCCCAGACCCCGCAGATTTTCAAAAAATCAGTTTTACTGGATGCATATAAAAAGACAGGGGATAATTTTAAGGGCTTTACTGACGAGGCATCCCTTATTGAGAAAATGGGCTTAAAAGTCTTTGTATTTGAGGGAAATTCTTATAATATAAAGATAACCATTCCTGAAGACCTTAAGATGGCTGAATGTATTGCGGAATTTTTTTTTAGCGCCTAAATTTTACTAATCATCTTTTCTGGTGGTTACATATTCCCAGAGGTAGTGTCTCATTTCATCTTCGGAAGTAATTTCAGCTATCTTTTTTTTGTGGTTTTTGCATCTGTAAAGGGCTTCGTCAGCCTTATTTAATAATTCTTCTGCATTGGTATGATTTGCTGCGTAAACACCGTAACTTATGCTCAGTTTTATATTGGAAATTGCAGGATTATTATTCCAATCATCAATTTTTTTCTGTATCCTTTCCGTTAAAACCATTCCCTGTTCCTTGGATGCCCTGGGCATTAGTATTACAAACTCATCCCCTCCAAATCTTGCAAAGGTATCCGATGACCTTATGCAAGGCTTTATTAAATTTACGATTTCTGATATTGCCTTGTCTCCCAGAAGGTGACCGTGGATATCGTTAATTTGTTTTAATCCGTCAACATCCATCATCACAACGCATACTGAATATCTGTATCTCTTAATGCCTTCCATCTCCCTTTCAAGGGTTTCATTGAAATAATGCCGGTTATAAATACCTGATAAAGGGTCAATATGGGCGAGTTTTTTAATTTTTTCATATAAAAAGGCATTTTCAATGGCAATACCTGTAAAAGAAGCGATTGTGCAAAGTATCTTCATATCTTTTTCTGTAAAATTTTCTACATTGCCATTGTATTTATGTATTTTATTTACAAGCTCAATGACGCCTATTACAATATTTTTACAGTTTACAATGGGAACCGCAATAATGGAGAATGTTGAAAACTCAAGGAGTTCATCCACTTTTTTGCAAAATCTCGGGTCGTTCTGGGCGTCGCTCACCATAACAATGGAATTATTTTTATAAACCCAGCCTGCTAAACCTTCTCCGGGAAGAAGATAAAAATCTTTGAGTTTTTGGGCGTCAATCCCTTGAACAAGCTTAAAATAAAGCCTTTCTGAGCCTTCCTCGGCAAGAAGAAGCGACCAGTTTCTGGGATTAAAGTAGTTGCCTATTAATGTCATGATTTTTTCAAAGACATTATTCAGGTCAAGGGAAGAGGTGATAATCCTTCCAATGCCGCAAAGCATATCCAGTTCTTGTAATAAAATATCTTCTTTGTCCATGAGGGTGTCTGGTTTAAATTTTTTTTTATACAGTATAGTATATAAATCGGAATTTGTATCGTAAATCCAATAAAATATATTGTTTTAAACTAATAAGCAGGCATTAAAGGCATTTATATGTTAGCAGAAACTATTGCTATCTTATATGGCAGATTCCCTTTTTTTTCTTTGCTTTTTTGCAAATATAAAGGTCTTCGTCCGCTTTTTTTATAAGCTCATCCGCATGGTTCAGATCTGATGCATATACCCCGCAGCTAAGACTTAATGCAACATTTGGTATTGTGGGATTATTATTCCACTCTTCAATATTATTTTGTATTTTTTCTGTGACAGCCTTTCCGTCTTCAATTGTTGCATTAGGCATAAATATTACAAATTCATCTCCGCCGAAACGGGCAAGGGTATCTGATGGTCTTATGCATTTTTCTAACAGTTTTGCAGATTCAGATATTGCCTTGTCTCCAACAAGGTGACCCTGAGTGTCGTTAATCTGTTTGAAACCGTCAATATCCATCATTATTACGCAAACAGAATAACCATGTTTTTTTGCAAGTTCTATTTCTTTTTCCAGTGTTTCATTAAAGTAATGCCGGTTATAAATACCTGATAAAGGGTCAATATGGGCGAGTTTTTTAATTTTTTCATATAAAAAGGCATTTTCTATGGCAATACCTGTAAAAGAAGCGATAGTGTTTAGAATTTTCATGTCATTTTCAGTGAATTTTTCAGGAATTCCACTGGACTTATGGATTTTGTTTATTAGCTCAATCACGCCAATTGGCATATTTTTCCCGTTCACAATGGGAACAGCAATAATGGAAGATGTGGTGAAACCAAGGATATCATCCACCTTTTTGGAAAATCTGGCGTCATTTTCAGGGTCATTAATAATGACAAAATGCTTATTTTTATATACCCATCCGGCAATTCCCTCTCCTGGCACAAGATAAACATCTTTAAGTTTGTTTGAATCAACTCCTTTAACAAGTTTGAAATAAAGCCTTTCTGAGCCTTCCTCGGCAAGAAGAAGCGACCAGTTTCTGGGAT
>DYOW01000129.1 GCA_020720325.1 Desulfobulbus propionicus | reverse complement strand
TGTGAATAACATATTATCCTTAAAGGAAATTGCAAAAGAGGCAGTTAAATATACCGTCAGCTTAAAATAATCAAAGTTTTTTATTGCTTTTAATTTTGCTTGGCTTATATTTATTCGTATATGTTCTAAGTTGATTTTTCCGATACTTCCCAAAATTTTTATATTTTTATACATAAACCCAATGTTCATAAAAGAAATAAACTCAGACCTTACATACAGGATAGATAAATATTATAATATAACTTTTGTAAATGATGCATGGAATGAATTTGCTATTGAAAATAAAGGCTCACATCTTCTTTCAGAATTTGTTGTGGGTAAAAATCTTTTTGATTTTATCACATGCCCTGCCACATCAAATTTATACAAAATGCTCTTAAACAAGGTCAGAAATACACAAAAGTTAATTAGTTTTTCTTTTCGTTGTGATTCTCAGGATAAAAAACGCTTTATGAAAATGGTCATAAATCCATTAAACAATGGTGGCTTTGAATTTGTTTCAATTATTTTATCAGAAGAATCCATGGATATTATTTCCACTGTTTTTTCAGAAACCAAGAAAGAAAACAAGTTGCTCACTACATGCAGTTGGTGTAATAAGATTAAATTAGACGATAAATGGATAGATATTGAAAAAGCAATTGAAATATTAGACCTTTTTGGAGTAAATTACAATAATATTCCCCTTTTGTCTCATGGGATGTGTGAGATATGTTTTTTAGAGCATGTAAAAGAAATTTGACATTTTTTTATGAAATATGTATTTATTTGGACTTCAGGTTGGTTTTTTGACCACTGGAAAAAGTCGTTTTATAGCCCTTCAAAAATACCCAATTTATTATGCTTAATATTCCAGAAAAACCCTTTGCGCTTGAGCAAAATAAAATATTAAAAGACCTCAATGTAAACAAAGATACTGGTTTATCATCTGATGATGTCAATAAGAGACAGGAACTCTTCGGAAAAAATATCCTGTATCAAAAAAAGTCAAAAAGCGCCTGGCATATCCTGCTTGATCAGTTTAAAAGCCTTTTAACCCTTCTTCTTGGTGTGGCAGCGTTTTTATCATTTATTTTCGGAGATATACCCGAATGTTTTGCAATCCTGATAGTTATTATTATTAATTTCTTAATTGGTTTTTTCTCTGAATTAAGGGCTGTGCGTTCAATGGAAGCCTTGTTTAAGATGACAACGTTTTTTACAAGAGTCAGAAGAGATGGAAAGATTATTGAAATTTCGGTTTCAGAGCTTGTTCCCGGAGATATTGTCGTATTTGAAGGCGGAGATGTGATTCCAGCGGATTTGTATATTTTAAGGGCTTCAAAATTACAGGCTGATGAATCCATTCTTACAGGTGAATCACTTCCGGTTGATAAATTAGTCGCCATACTATCTGAAGACACATCCATTTCAGACAGGCAAAATATGCTTTTTAAAGGAACTTCTCTGACAAGAGGGTCAGGAGAGGGTTTGGTTTCGGCGACAGGCTTAAAAACAGAGCTTGGCAAAATAGCCGAGATGGTTGAAAAAGCTAAAGCTTCAGAAAAAACTCCACTTGAAAAAAAGCTCGACAAATTGAGTTATCATTTAATATGGGTAACCCTTGTTATAACATTTATAATTATCGTAACAGGTATATTAACCGGAAAACCAGTATTATTAATGATTGAAACCGGAATTGCCCTTGCGGTAGCCACAATTCCCGAAGGTCTGCCAATAGTCGCAACCATAGCCCTTGCAAGGGGCATGTTAAGGATGGCAAGGCGTAACGCGCTTATTAACAGGCTTTCGGCAGTAGAAACCCTTGGCTTAATAAATCTTATATGCACTGATAAGACAGGGACATTGACTGAAAATAAAATGACTGTTGTATCCTATTGTTTTGACGGTGGAGAAACAGAACTTGATATCAACACAGATACTTTTCATGTTGAGGATAATAATAATCAGGGAAAAATATTAAATGAGATTATTAAGGTTGGCTTGCTTTGCAACAACGCTGATATATCAGGTGAAGGCTCTTCCATAGGTGACCCTCTGGAGATTTCCCTTTTGGATGTTGCAAAAAAATTTAATTTATCGCAAGGTGAGATAAAGACAAAATATCCTGAGGAACGTGAAGAAGCATTTGACGCAGTGACAAAAATGATGGCGACATTTCATTCTGAAAAAGAAATAGCCGGATATTTCGTTGCAGTAAAAGGCGCTCCTGAAGAGGTTCTTAACTCCTGCGGTTTTATATATACTGAAGATGGAATAAAAGAGCTTGACAGGGAAAAATCAGCCTTTTGGCATAAAAAAAATGATTTTCTTGCCTCAAAGGGTCTTAGAATGCTTGCTTTTGCATACAAAAACACAGATTATTTAAGGGATAATCCCTATAATGACCTGGTTTTTCTTGGAATTGCCGGTCTTCTTGACCCGCCGAGAAAAGATATAAAGGATGCCATTCTTCAGTCAAAACAGGCTGGGATTGATGTTGTGATGATAACAGGCGACCATCCCAGCACGGCAGCTACAATAGCAAAGGATGTAGGTATAATTGATGATGTAAGTGGTTTGGTGATGCATGGAAAAGAATTAAATAATTTTCAGGAAATTGCAGACAAAAACCAGGATAAACTGCTTAATATCAAGGTTTTTTCCAGAGTTACGCCTCAGAACAAGCTTGATCTTATAAATTTTTATCAGCAGAAAAAATATATTGTGGCAATGACAGGTGATGGTGTAAATGATGCTCCGGCGCTTCAAAAGGCAGATATTGGCATTTCAATGGGCATAAGGGGCACACAGGTTGCCCGTGAAGCTTCTGATATGGTGTTAAAAGATGATTCATTTTCAACTATTGTCAAATCCATAAGGGAAGGCAGGGTAATTTTTAAAAATATCAGAAATTTTATCTTTTATCTTATTTCATGCAATATAAGCGAGGTAATGATAGTGTCAATGGCAGCTTTTTTAAATATGCCGTTACCCATACTGCCTTTGCAAATACTTCTTCTTAATCTTGTGACAGATGTTTTTCCGGCGCTTGCATTAAGTCTTGGAGAAGGAGACGCAGATATCATGAAACATTCGCCTGAAAGATATAATGAGGTGATTCTTAATAAAAAACACTGGGTTTTAATGAGTGTATTTGGGTTTATAATTACAATTTCAGTGTTATTTTCTTTATTTTTTGCATCAAAAGTATTAGAAATTAAGCCTGAAAATATTACTACAATCTCGTTTTTTACCCTTGCTTTTGCCCAGTTATGGCATGTTTTTAATATTATTGATGATGATTCCGGTTTTTTTGACAACCAGATTGTAAAGAACCCATGGGTATGGATTTCCCTGATTTTTTGTTCTGTTTTAATGATAACGCTTATCTACATACCTGCTGTTTCCGATGTGTTGAAACTGGTAAATCCAGGCGTTAACGGATGGCTTACAATAATTGGTTTTAGCCTGCTTCCGTTATTATTTGGTCAGATATTAAGAAATTTAAAGATTAAAGTTTTAAGTTTAAGGTAGGATAAAAAGTGTTAAGTTAAAAAAGTTTTAAGTGTTAAGGCAACCTCTAAAAATTAGATTGCTTTGCAACAATGTTCCTCGCAATGATAATGTCCGTCATTGCGAAGGCGAAGCAATCTCAAAATACATATTTTTAGAGCTACCCTTAAGTTTCAGGAAAATAAATATTTATCTTTTAACCTGATTTTCCTTGAAACTATAAAAAGAAATTTTAATATTATTTTAAAGAGATAATCATGATAACTGATAAAGAAAAAGAAATTATTGTCCAA
>DYOW01000039.1:10690-22530 GCA_020720325.1 Desulfobulbus propionicus | reverse complement strand
GGAGAGGGGACTTGGTTGGAGACGCTCTCAAAAAAGGAAAGAGAGAAGTGTTGGTGACGCTCTCCAACAAGGGAAAAAATTTTTTGAAAAAACTTTCCATGCAGGGGAAGAAAGGGGACTGTTGGCGAGACTCTCCAACAAAGAGACTCCTTCGAAAAAGGGAAATAGTCATTCATTTTAATGGCTTTACGTATAACGGTATTAATACACATATTTTTAAAAGAAAATTTTTTATACATTTATTACTTCCTGAAAACCTTTGAAAGAGACTTTTTTATTGCCTCAAGCTGGGTGTTAATGCTTGCGTCCACCACTCCTATGTCTGTTTCAATAATACATCCACCCTCTTTTAATCTTGTGTCAGGGACTACATCAAGAAAACTTATTCCTGGAAATTCAGCGATAATATTATTAATCTCTGTCTGCACAAGCTCTTTTTGCGAGGGACAAACCCTCAAAGTAACCTGTTTTTGCATCCTCACAACAGAAAGGGCATTTCTAACCACACCCATTATGAGGTCTTTCTCGTGCATTTCTCCAATAATCTTTTTTAATGCAATAATAACAGTATCAACCACTTTATCTTCAATGGAGGAGAAATAATCCACTGTTTTTGAGACATTTTCCATCATCTGCTCAGTTATTGCCATTTTTCCTTCCATTAATCCGTCTTCATATCCCCTTTGCCTCTCCTGTTCGTAATGAAGCCTGGCTTCCTGTTTTATCCTTTCCGCCTCTTGTTTTGCCCTTGTAATAATATCCTGAGCCTTTATATACTCAAGATAATCATCAGACTTAATGATTCTCTTATTATCAATATTAAATGTATCTTTTTTCAGGAAAGAAAAGGTTTCCATTGGGGGGAGACATCCTGTAATAAAATTTTTTTAATTAATATCCATAAACTGTTTTTTTTATCTTCATCAATATCATTATTAAAAGACAAATTGGAATCAATTGGAAATCTTAGTTCTATTCGCTTTGTTAACGGATATGGTTCAGAACTGAAAAGATATTCTGTAATTTTTTTGCCTGTGATATTTATGTTTTCCATAAAATTTGATTTATTGTCTGATAAAATAAACTCTGTGTCCATATTTCCTATAACAAATTTTGCTTTTTGCAGCGCCAAATTATACAAATCACTCCCCAGAATATTTTTTATTTCTTTAAGCCTGTCTTTTTCAATAATATTGATTATTTTCTTATAATTAAGATAAGCGCCAGCAAATAATAGCAATTTATTAAACAAATCGTCTGGCAACAATGCCAATAAATGATAAGGTTTGGAAAAATCATAAAAATAATTGTCTTTAAGCTCATATTCAACAAGTATTATATCAGACAAACCTTTTTTGCCAGTTTTATAAAAAATTAATTTATTCCATAAAGGTTCTGGACAAACCTGACCTATCCTTGAAGGATGCAGATAAAAACAGGGAAAATGATTAAAAATTATAATATTTGATAAAAGCCCCTGATTTCCTCTTTGAAAATGCTCTTTAATAAATTTTTCATTCATTTATTATTTTCTTAAATTTTTAGGGTAGGTTTGAAGATGTTTTTGGGTTTTATTAAAAGAATATATGCTGAAAAACCACAAACTCCCACAGAAAGCAATATTAAAAAACCAAATATTAAAAAGAAAGACATGACAGAATCTTTTGAAATATCTATTATTCCAAGTATATTAACATAATTTGATTCATTTTGAACAAAAGCTGACTGGGCTGGAAAAAGAGCCACTGTTACCTTTTCATAATCAAGCCCTTCAACGCTGTTTACAACAAGTCTTTTTATCTGAGGCACCATTGTCTGAACGTCAGAACCCTGTTTATATTTTATAAAAATTGACGCTGACGCAGGCAAAAGTTTCTCTGTAAAAGGATCATTTTGCGGAATAACAATATTAGTTCTTGCAACCAGAACACCATCAATCTGATTAATCATCTCAGATATTTTCTGGGAAAGCGCATAGATAAATCTTATTCTGTCTTCTGTAGGGGAGGATACAAGCCCTTCTTTCTTAAATACATCGCCCATGCTTACAAATCTGTCCCTTGGTATGCCGTTTTCCTTTAATATCTCAATTGATCTTGAGAAATTAGATTTATTAACTGTCACCACCCATGTATTTTCAGCTCCCGCTGTTTTTTCCGCCGCTATATTCATTGGAAGAAGAGCTGCAAGTATCTCATTTGCTTCATGTTCATTGAGGTTTGAATACAGCTCTGTTTTACATGCTGAAACAGCGAACAAAAGCATTATTAAAAGGATAAATCTTAAATATTTTGACATCAGAATCTTACTGGTTTTTAAATAGTGTCTGAACGCCCTGGCTTGATTTATCAGCAACCTTTGAGGTTAAATCCTGCTGAAGGTTTAATTCCATTAGTTCAAACTGCATTTTCATCATTTCCTGTGGAGTCATGGTTTCACCCGATGTTTTATTAATGATTTCATTAATATTATGAAGCCTGTCTTCATAGCTTGTCCTTGACTTTTCCATTCCTTCAAGGAGGCTGTCTCCCATTGTTTTCTCTGTGGGTTCAATATTATCAGGCTGAGACACTTCATTAACATTCTGGGTTTGGTTAATATTATCAACTGCGCCGCCATTCATTGCCTCCTGAAATTTGTTCACAGCGCCTTCACCTGGCTGGCTTTGCATGCCTGATGAAGTATCCTGAACTGTCTGCTCTGCTATCTGCTGAATGCCTTGCTGCAAAGAAATCGGATCAGCCATATATGACCCCCTTGATTAAATCATTTATAAAGAATATTGCCAGAATTTAATTCATCTCAGCAAGTATAGCCTCAGCCATATTTACAGCCTTTTCATCTTGTCCGCTTTCTATCACTTCCTGAAGAACTGTCCTGCTTTGATCCATTAATCCTGAAAATTTAAGGGATAATCCAAGAAAAGCCTTGGCAATATTGCTCTCAGGGTTTACTTTTAAGGCTTCATCCCTTAAAATACGAACAGCATCATCATTTTTGCCCATGTTTAAGTATGTTACTGCGTTTCCAACATAGGGATATTCGCTTTCAGGTCTGAATATTTTAACCGCATTAAATATTGTTTCTGAATCATCAGGCATATTGTTGGCGCCAGCAAGAAAACCTGTTTCAAAAATAAGTTTTATAAGCTGTGAATTTATCTCCATTATTTTTCTCCTTATTAACGTATATTCTGGGTCATGCTCTTAAGACCCTCAGAAATAGTTTTTGTGGTATTGCTCTGCGTCTGTGTTGCAATCTGCCATTTTCCCATCATCTGCTGAAGTTTTAACATATCGGTTGTGTTGGAAGAATCCATTGAATTAAGATGTGATTCTATATCGCCTTCTATTTGGTTGGTTGCTTCTCCTAATTTTGAAAAAACTGCATCCATATTAAGCGCCATGATCTTTTTCCTCCTTTGTTTATTTTCTTTATTTATTGTTGTGCAAATTATTCCATGCTATTTCTATTACCTTTGATGCAGATAAAATAGCATTGTTTAATGCGTTGTATTTATTAAATTCATCTGGAGAGAGTCCTGAATCAATAAGTCTTTTTATCTCTATCTGGTAGAAATTAAGTTTGTCTATAACTTCAATTTTAAATGTGCCATCTAGGTCTGATAAAAGTTTGCCTTCAATATCAAGCATTGGTTCTGGTATGTTGTCCATTTATATTAATCTCCTTTTATTGGATATATATACTCAAGATTATCTTTTTCAAGAACAATATATGTCTCTTTGATATCTTTTATTTTATATTGATTGTTAATATAAGCCCCCTTAAAAAGCCTGTTGCCTTCTGTGGTTGTTATGTAAGAAAATTTACCAATGGTTACGCTTAACACAGGTATTTTTTGAAGTTTACTGTCACTTACCACAAAAACTGGCTGGTTTTCCTGCAAAGGCAGATTAGCCTGAAGAGGTTGATTTACCCGTAAATCTTCCTTTATCCTCACTTCATTATTTAATTTAACATTTATAGCAATATTTTCAATATTTTCTTTAAAAAATTTATTCCATTTCTCAAAATCGTTTTTTTTCAATTCCCCTGTAATAAAAAATTCTTTATTTTTAGTGACAACTTTTATGGCATCAGACGCCTCAAAGTTGGCGATCATTTTTTCTAATTTTCCTTTTATTTCAGTTAATGACATTGTTTTATCAGCAATTTCCTTTATCCCTGAAACATCGCCCTTCAGGTTTGATATTATGTTTTGCAATTTTTGTGCGTTTTCTACAACACCATAAACAGAAAAAATGCCATTGCCGTTATTTTCAATTTCCAAATTCATTCCAAAGGCATCAAAGGTTTCTTTAATAGCGGATAGAAGATCTGTCTCGGACAATACATTAAAGGTCAGATTTTTTTCAGCGACAAAACAGTTCTGTTTTAATTTTTCTTTTTCAGCCTGATCTTTCACATATCCCTTTATTAAAATCCTTCCTGAAGAATCCTTTGATAGATTAATATTATTCATTCCAAATTCAGATATTTTAGCGCTAATTGTTTCAACTGGGTCTTTGGGCTGCGCTTTATTTGATTTTTTTTTCTGCAACAAAAAAAACGATCCCAGAAAAATGCTTAAAACAAAAAAAATCACAAATAAAATAACAAATTTTGAGTTAGAAAAAATATTTTTTTTAAGCGCTTTGTCAACAACTGTTTCTGTTTTTTTTTCCTCTGCCTGAATTAATTTTTCTGATAAATTTTCAGGGTTGTGCTTAGTTATATCTTCTTCTTTTGTTTCTGTTTGCAGGTCAAAAAGCGAGGGAATTTTTAATTCAGCCCATTTTTCATTTGCCTGTCCAATTGCAAAACTTGTAAGACCAACAGTTATAATATCATAAAAATTTGATTGAAATTCCTTGTTTTCTATCTTTTTCGAGTTAACAAAGACCTCGCCTTCCAATAATTCAATAAAAAGTTTTTTATCCTGAATCCTGATTTTTAGCTGTCTGGAAGCAAGCGACTGGTCATTAAAGACAAAATCACATTCATCGTCTTTTCCTATGATAAAATCATTGTTGGGATTTACAGGGATTTCCGCTCCGTTATGCGGACCTGAAAATATCCTTAAGATTAGGTTTTGTTCTGCCATAATATAAATAAGTTTGTAAGTTTAAGAAATTAATTTTTACAAAAAACAACAAGGGGTTTTTTACCAGTACCAGACGCAACAATCATAGATTTTTCCTGGGCCTCTTGTTTTGATTCATATCTTCCAAGATATATCCTGTGCCATATACCCTTATCAGCGCCAAGGTCAACTGCCTTTATAATCCCGTCAAATCCCATGACCTTATATTTTTCAAGCTCCTGTATTGCGTCATTTTCATATTTATGGGACGCAATCTGTAATGTATAAAAATTTTTGTTTTCAATATTTTTTTCAGAATCAACAGGTTTAACTATATCTAAAACAGGTATAAAAGCCTTTTCCTCTGTTTTTTCTTTACTTTCTGCCACTAAAGGTTCTTTTTGCAATTCAGAACTTTTTTCTATATCATCACTTGATTGTTTTATGTTTGTTTCTGGCTGTAAAGACGGCGCAATATCAGGAGATTTTATATTATTTTGACTGGTTAAAACCTCAGATTTAGACTTTTGCCCTAAAATATCATTTTTTTCTGATTTCTTTATATTTTCAGCGCTTTCTAAGTCACTATAATTGCCTGCAATCCTTGGTGTGATCAAAAATACCCTTTCATTATTTATATACTCTTTTTCAGTGGTGGTGAACGCCCTGCCAACAACAGGCAATTTGCTTATATAAGGAATGCCTGACTTTGACTCTGTCTCCTGTCTTTGTATGTAGCCGCCAATTAAAAGACTTTCACCGTGATTAATCACAGCCTGAGTTGTTATTGAGCTTTTTGAGACCACAGGAATGCTGTCAACCTGTTCATCAAGAATAGAGCCGTCATCTATCTTAACAGTTAATTTAATCTTTTTCCCGCTTTCTTCTTCAATAATATGCGGGGTTACTTTAAGGGCTATGCCTGCGGTGACATTATAAAGATCAACCTCTTCATCTCCCTGAACCCTTACATAAAAAGTCCTTGAGTGTTCTAACAGAGCCTCCACATTATTTAAGGTCAAAACCTGTGGCTTGGAATAAATCCTTGCCTTTCCGTTTTGCTCAAGCGCCTTTACCCTTGCAAGGAAATATTCCCCTGCATTTCCAAGTATTGTTGTAAAATTAAGTCCTTTTCCTGTAAATAATGAGGTGTCATCATGTCTAAATGCGCTGTCAGCGTTAAAACCGCCAGATGTCTTTATATTGCTGCTGCTGTCACCTGTTTTAACCCTCCAGTCAATTCCAAGCTGATGAAGGGAATCTGTTTCTATCTCTATTATTGACGCCTCAATCTGCACAAGTCCTGCAGGCGCATCAAGCGCCTTGATAAGCTCTTCATAAAAAGGCATTTTTTCATAAATATCTTTTATTATAACTGCGTTTAGCCTTGTGTCAGCCTGAATTGAAACAGGTGTAAGACTGTCTGCTGTGGATATGTTTCCTGCATTTTCCGAATTATTATTTTCTGGGTTTTTAGCTGTATTAGCTCCAGCATTATTTTCAACCCTTGATGAAATGCCTTTTGCGGCAAGTCCAGTTCCTTTTAATTTTGGAAGTGTAAGGGCAAGCTGTTTTTCCTGTTTTCCAGTAACCTGCGCTGGTGTATTCTGACCTGCAAGGAGGGTCTTTAAGATTGTTGCAATCCCTGGTATCACTACCTCCTTGTCCATAAATGTAAAGGTCTGGTCATCAGCCCAGGCATATTTAAGAGGAAAAACCTTTACAGTTTCTGTATAAGTTTTTTTGGAAACCTTTGTCTCAAGCGCAGAAACTGTTTCAGATACAAGCTCAACCATTCTTTTGGGACCAGATACCATCACAATGCCTTTATCCTTAACAAATTTTATTGGATAGCGCGGGTCAGTTATTTCAAGAAGCGCAAGGGTAGAAAAAAAGTCATCGGCATTTATACCCCCAAGCTCAAAAATCCTTGATTCTATCTCCTCGCCTGTATAAACATAAAAAATATTTCCATCATAAAAATAAACAAGCCCGAAAGAGGTGGTAATAGCCTCAAAAAACTCAGAGGGAGGCAATTTTTCAAAACTACCGCTCACTACACCCTGAATATTCTTGCTTATTACTGCATTTATCCCCTGATTGGAAAAAAAATCCCTTAAAAGCAAGAGTAAATTTTCTTCATGCGCAACATGGGAATATACAGTGGATTTCCATTTCAAAGGCGCCGCAAAGGTCTCAGCAGGTTTAAATATATTAATCGCAACGCAAAAAAATATAATAAAACATATAAATTTTAACATGTTATGGATAAATAAACTGAAACATTGCTGGCTCAAACGTTTGTTTTGCGGAACAATTACGCCAGAACTCAAGCCTGTTGACAAAATTTTCGAACATTTGTATAAATTCTTCATCACCAATATTATCGGCATCAAAAAGCCTGAACAACACGAGGAAATTATCTTTTTCTTTGGTGATTATTTCAGAATTTTCCTTTGCTGAAGCAAGATTTATTTTCAATAATTTTTTTATGAGTTCTTCTGATTCAATTTGATCGTCAGAGAGAAAACATATATTTCCCTTTAGCAAACCCTTTTTTGAGCCATAAGGCAGGCACTTAACCTCAAAGTGGTCAACCACAAATGCATAGCCGCCCTCTTTGTCAGGTTCAATATTGCCGCTAATGTCAATATTTCTTGCAAAATTTTTTATTAGATTTTCAAAGTTCATCTTTTGACTCACTTACTTAATTTATTAATATTTACAAAAGTAAAGACAGAAAAAAAAATTACCCTGGTTAGTCTTTTTGGTTCTATGTGATTTTTAGTGGGTAATATATTTCTTCCCCCTCACCCTTTTTTAATACCCCTCACCCTAACCCTCTCCCACAAGGGGAGAGGGGACTTTTGTTAGAAGCTCTCAGGAGGGAGCAGTTAGGTCTCCCCTCCCTTGATGGGAGGGGATTAAGGGGAGGGTGAATAGCATATGACAGTTTGAAGGCATTTTTCATAATTTAACCACTCTATTTCATATAGAATCATCTTTTTTTATCCCTTAACAAACGGTGCCCCCCCACGGTGAACTTCTCTGGCTGAAAAATCGCCCATACGCTCAGTGATAGCTGAAACCCCCTCGGTTTTAAATCCTGAAATGCCTGTATTGTACTGTTGGATTTCAAGACTACCAGTATTAAGGGCAAACTCACGAAACATCCTCGTCTCTTCATCACTAAGCTCATGTTCTGGTTCAGGCACATCGCCAGTAAGCTCAATCTGTGCCGCAAGAAACTTTGCCTCCACATCAAGCTCTCCTGTTCTGTCTTTGCCGCTTTTACAGTTCCATACCGTTGTGTTGTCAATCATATTTGCAAGCACAGCCAGACGGGCAGCCATTTTATACGGATCTTTTCCCATCGTCATATAAGAACCATCAGCCCACATTTTTTTTATCTGTTCACAAAGTTTGGTGACAACCTCTTTCTTTCGCGGATCATCGCATTTTGCCAAAAATTCCCCAACTCTGCCCCCTAATGGCTCGCCAGGCTTTAAATCTCCAAGCAAACGCTTTAATCCATCCTCATTGACAATCTTTGAGTTGCCCCATCCTCCTATGAGATCTGTAAAAATACCTTTATGTGCATTCAAAGCGCCGCCATTAACACCAAAATTCAAGGCTATGACATCAGGATTAATCTTGACAGTTTTAGAAACACCATGCTCATCAAGAACCTCAATTTCAATGGGTTGATTTTGGGGATCACTTAGCGTTTCCCATGCCTCAACCTGCTCAAGCATCTGCCTGCGTTCATTGTCATGTTTAAGAGCGCCAAAGCTGTCGTTAATAAATCCACGGGCATCATCAGGTGTGACAAGGGAAATTGACGTCATCGGAAGGGGCACGGTTTCCCCATTTAAGGCTTTCTGTAAAAGTTCAGGATTTGTTAGAAGCGCCGCCTTTACGGTCTCTTTTGCCCTGTTCAGATTTGCCTGAGCGCGTTCTGTACTGTCTTGAATGCCAAATGCGCTGTGTATTCCATGCCTTAGACCTTTAAAAACAACTTTTTCGCCACCGTCCTGTGTTGGCATAGTGAGTATGGATTCGCACAGGTTCACTGTATGCTTTGATTCAGTAAAAGAATGGCTTGAAACACCCCCGCCCTTGTAATCACTGGTAAAAACATTGCCAAGCGTGGTCGCAGGATTTATAACGCTTGAGAATTTATGCTGATGTCCGTCTTGCATAAAAAGAACATCCCTTTTTACACTTTCCCATTTTTGTCCGTGATTAAGCATGTCAACATGGGCATGATGAAGGCGATCATCCAGTTTTTTTGTTGAAACGCCAAGTTTTTTGAATTCTTTTGTCAAAAGTTTCTCAAGTTCCTTTGGCTGGTTTTTTATTTTATTTTTTAACTTACCCTCTCTCGTGTCAAGACGTGCTCCCATAAGCTCATCCCACGATTTTGAGGCAATATCTGTCTGAAGTTTTATGAGAGCTTTTGCTTTATCATCCTGTCCAGAATCCACAAGCTTCTGAACCTCCTGTGATATCACAGAAATTGCGGCATCTGACCAGAGCTTTCTTGCATTTGCCACACTATCCTGGGACAAAGGATCACCAATTGCCTGACGGTCAACATATTCTATCTTGTCCTTGAGCTGTTGAATCTGACCTTTAAGCTCGCGTTTAATATCATCTATAGCTGGCTGTGTGCCATCATCCATATCCAAACCCTCCAGCCTTTCCAGATTTTCCTCAAGCGCTCCAAGCTGGGCGCGGGCAAGCTCCTGAAATTGTGTAATGTTTTCTGGTCCTGCGGGAGACTCAGATAAAATATCAACTGTAAATCCAAGATTGGAAACTGCATTTCGCATTGCATAACCAACAAGGGAATCAGGTGGCATTCCATCAACAAGCTTCATTATATCTGATATGCTCCTGCCTGAAACAGACGAAAACATCTCCCTGCATGCCTGTCTGGATGCAAGGCTCTGGGCAGCATCAAGGATCTGTTTTACCATTCGGGATGACAGAGGTTTGCCTTTATCAACACCAACAGAACCAATAACACTGTTAAACGCGCTCTGCGCTATACTTTCACCAAATGTGCGTGTGAGCGCTGTTTTGAACTGTTTCATAATTTCAGTGTTCTGCATCTTTTCGCTTTTGCTTTTCCACAACAGGCTTTTGCCAGAACTTCCATCAACAACAGAATCATCCTTTAATATCAAACGGCTGGCATTCAATTGTCCCATATCCCTGAATTGACCTATTGAAAACGGCATGCATTCACCCCTTATATTTATAATTGTTAATTATTTCTTTTCAATTTTCTGCAATCTGTCTTTGATATTACCTGTTTCATCTAACCCCTGATCCCCATTGATGGAATAACCTCATCGGGTTGCAAATTATCGCCTGTCTGCAGCTCATTAAGATACCCAATCCAATACTCGGCGGTGTTAATAAAACCTTCAACAAGCTGTTGAAATCTTACCTCATCCATCTTGGCAACAGATTCCTGATATTCAAGCATAGCAGTCATTGTCTTTGGCTCAACACATAGCGTGCCCCCGCCAGTATCCTTCCAGAACATGTTTGCCTCAAGAAATCTGCTGTAAACCTTTAATGCAAGTTCATCTCTTACCTCGCCAAGTTCAGTAAAAATCACAATATTTTCCGTACGCTGGTCATATTGCAGATTCAAAACAATTTTATCGTCAAAGGTAAGGCTGCAGTAGCCCTCATCATCAGGGGAAAGGTCTGCAAGACCGATTGTTGTCCCTAATTCCTTTAATAAAACCTGAAAATTTTCTTTAGACATATTAAAAAACTCCTCTTTTTATTATTTAAAAAAGTCGGCTCTGATGCAGTATTTAGGCGCAGCTCAGGCATGATTATAATGTTCCGTGATTCAGACAAATATTAATGGCTTTATAATATCACTTATTTTCATATAACATGTTACGTACTTTTTCCACTTCCTCTTCTGTAATCTTACGCCCGTCCTCATGATAACCTATTGGAAAATCATATTTTGCATCTGTATCCTGTTTGCTGACTTCCTCTTGTCTTTGCTGTTCAAGAATAACCAGAGCCTCGCTCTCCTCAATTGGAATCTCCTCAAAACTGCCGTCTTCATATAATTTAACGCGGACATAACCCTCTGGGATTTGATAAACCTTTTCTTGTATAATACTCATTAGTCCACCTCCTTTAATCTTATAACAGCGCCGCCAGACTTGTTTACAGAACGCTCGGTAACTTCAAATCTAGTTAATGGCTTAAATAATACCTCATCTTCCTCTGGAAATTTAGATATTCCTGACACATCTTTGCCATGCTTTCCTTCAATTATTAAAGTAATTCCAGAGCTATTTTCAGGATCAATCCCTTTTCTCTGTCCATGAGACCATTTATGGGCGCTTGAAAAGGCAAGTTCTGTGATAGTTTCACCAACTTTATATTGATCCATAAATATCCCGCTATGACTTATGGTTCTGTAGCATAACCCGCCGCCTTCTGTAAAATCAGGAAGTTTGCTGAGTCCCTCTGTGGCTGCCCTGACTGCTGGCATGATAGGGGCATCAACTTTAGCCTCTCTCAGGGCGCTATTCATAAAATTAAAACCATAAGGACGATCACTTGTTGTATAAGCATAAATAGAACCAATTTCAGAAGGTAGCAACGCAGAGACATCAACGCCATGCTGTTTTGCGTTCCATTTTCCTTCAAAACCAAGCGCTGTTCCATTATAGCCTAAAGCCTTATTAACCTCAGGATCAAATACAACTTT
>DYOW01000039.1:1692-10590 GCA_020720325.1 Desulfobulbus propionicus | reverse complement strand
GCGCTGTTCCATTATAGCCTAAAGCCTTATTAACCTCAGGATCAAATACAACTTTTGGTTTGACAGGGACAACAGTTTCAGGCGCTGTTTTTTCAATTTTTGTGGTGGTTGTTTCAGGTTCTTTTTCTTTAAGTGATTTTGCCTTTAATTTATCCGCAAGATCAATTACTTCATGAATTCTCCTGCCAGTAAGGGGTTTGCCTTTTGCAAGATGCGAGGCAAGCCCTGCTGTCGCCATATCTCCGACATCTGGATATTCTTCTTTGACCTGATCTATAAATTCTCTTACAGTTTCCTTGTTTGCCTGAACATCTTCCTTACTGCGGGTCATCCAGTCCCAAATTTTGGCAAAAACATTGGAGGGTTTTGAACCTGATTGAGCGACTGTATCTGTTTCAGAATCATACTTAACGCGCTCGGCGCCATGAAACGCTGAAAAACTATCAATATTCACCATATAAATACTCCTTATTAATACTCCTTTTCAGTTTTTTTCTAAACCAAAATGCCAGTTACAGGCTGGGATTTGCCCTGAAAACTCTCTCCATTTGTCTCCTGCCCTGCCTCTGATATTTTTTTATTTAATATCTCAGCTGTATTAATAAAGGTCTCTATAATATCAAAAAATCTCTGAAAACTTAAGTATTCCATTGATTCACGATAAAACATAAGGATTGTCTTATTTTTTGAATTAACTCCAAGTGTTGCCCCTGAAGTGCCTGCCCACAGATAATTTGCCTCTAAAAGCATCTTAAAAATTGTTTTTTCATTATCTTCATTATAGCTTCCAATATCTGAATAGAGGGTAATCAGATTGGAATTTTCATCATAAAGAATTGTAAGCATTAATTTTTCATCAATTTTCAGAAAACAATATCCTTCTTCATCTGCATGCATTTCTGGAATGCCTATTATGTTTGCTAATTCTTTAATAAGATTTTTATAGTTTTCAACTGGCATAATTTATCCTCCTGTTGATAGAAATAGTGTAATATTTATAAAGTTATTAGTCTTCAAGTGAAATCCTCTCCCATTTGTTTATGCTAAACTCATTAAAAACAACATCACCCTTAGCGTCAATGGTTACCACAATCTTAGCTTCGCTTATAGTATCTGCAAGTCGTGGATCACTTACAATGGTAACCTTCACGGTTCCATTTTCACCTGGCTCCACCTTAAAATTATGCGGTCCGTGTTCATCATGATGATAACCAAGAGGAGTTGCATATATTCTAAACATGGCTGTTGGCATCTGGGTTAAAAACTGGCAGACCCTTTGCTGCTGTTCAGTTGTCTGACATAATGCCCCGACATTTCCCAGAATATTTTGAATAAGCGGGTCATCTTTTTCAATTGATTCCCTTCTTTGTGTGACACCTGCATTAGGGTCAATGGTTCTGTTGCCTGTTGGGAGCACAAATTCAAATGATGTAGGCGATTTCCATCTGTGTGTGTCAACAGTCAAACCATATGCGTTTTCTTCATTATAATCTATTAGGCTTGAAGGCGCTAAATTTATCCTCAAATCGCTTAATGTTATGGATTTATCTCCATTTTCAATTTCCAAAGCCCTGCTAAACGAAACTCCTGACAATGAAGATGCAAAAAGAAAACTTGTCATATCCATTCCATGCTCTAACTGCACTCTTTTTTCCTCTCCCAAAACAGCTTGAAGCTTGGTAGAGGCTGTCTCCATCAGCTTGTCCGCAAAATTTTCCTGAGTGACGCCTTCTGGCATATCCTCTCCAAAAACACCACGCCAGACATCAGACAAAGGAACAGGCTGGGATAAATCTCTATTTCCTAAAATTTCTGGATAGGCGTTTCTCACAAGCATTTTATAGGTGTCATAACGGAAATGTTCCTGTTTCATTCCCGCACAGGAAGGATGATTAAAAATATCATATAACTGTGACTTAACCTGTTGACTATCTGTGTTTAATTCTTGCAATCGTTCATCGGATTTTATTTCAATCTCCTTTTTAATATTGTTTGCAATCTTTAATATATCCCCATCAACCTGATTCATCTGAGTATAATCACCGATTCCAAAAACATTATCTGGCATATCTGTATCAGCCATTCCAAGTTCCTTCATAAGGGCAACGCACATCTCTTTCCTCAAAAAAACTGGAGTGAGCATTTGGGTTATAAATTCAACGGCTCTCTGGTCTTCTCCTCCAAGAAATTGCAATGAATTTATAAATGCGCTGCCACTTTCTGATGTAAGAGTTTGAAATATCTGTTGTAAATTTTCCCTGCTTAAACCACTTGTCTTCAATGACAACTCAAGAGCAAAAGATATAAAATTTTCTGGAGCAATACTTGGGTGATTAGGGTCAGGATTAAGCCTGTTAAGGGCATCCTGATAATTTTTCATAACTCCATGAAAGACATTAAACATTTCTGTTGTTGTCATTGCTTCTTTATTGCAGGCAACCAATGCCCCCTTAAAATCATTGACAAGCCCCAATGCCTCCTGAATTTGTGAAGGTGAGGTTATAAAATCATTTTTAAGCACAATCTCTTTTATTAAAGCCTGTTTTTCCTGAGAAATTTCGGGTTTATTAAAAGAATCAATAATAGCTTTTTTTGCCTGGAGTTGTTCTTTTATGGTGGATTTGGCTGTATCAAGAATCTGCGCCATAGAAAGGGGAGTTTTATTTTCATTGCTTAATGTTTTAATTTTATCAAGAATAGTATATTTAAGGTTTTCCAAATCCATTTTTTCAGGGCTTATTCCATCAAAATTTGCCTCTTCTGCCGCAAGGGCAAAGATGTGGTCAAGGCTTTTATCGCTTAATTGGTCTCTGTTTGCAAAAAGTCTGTCAACAAGACCATTGTTATGTGCTTCTATTTTTTGTTTTTCCATTCGCACAACATTTAATACATTGGAGGCAAGCATTGATGTCAAAGGTTTTCCTGTTTCCCTTAATCCAGCAAGCAATGTTTTTGCCATGGTTCCACACTCATCTCCATATTGGTTTCTTATGGCGTTTACAAAATTATCCATCACCCCTCTGTTATCAGCCTTGCTGCTACTGCTGAACCACCTGACAAGAGTCCCCTTAAAACCTGTCCCAGTTGCCTTTAAGGAATCCTGAGCCCTGCCCTTAAGTATATCGCCGCCTGTTTGAATCGCTGTCTGAAAATCACGAATTGTTAATGGCATATTTTTATCCTCCTGATAAATAGTGTTAGGCTTTTATAAAACCAGATTCAGGAGTGAAATTTTCAGATTTTATCTCTCCTGACTTAATTGCAATTTCTCCTGTTTTTTTCTGCCAGAAATCAGTGATATTCACAAAATTTTCTATAATATTTTCAAACATATTTTCTTCAATTGCGCATAAAGGGATTTGATACAAAAGAACAATCCTATTTTGAGGCAAATCAATGGATAGTGTCGCTCCCTGTGTCTCACGAAAAAAATAATTGCCTTCAAGAAGAGCCTGATATAGTTTTTCCCTGTTGTCTTCTGGTATATCAGAAATATGTGAATACAAATACAGACTGTCAGAATGTTCATTGTATTCAATATTAATGGTTATCTCATCAAACATGAGACAGCAATATCCTGCTTCATCAGGGGATAATTCAGGGATATTGACGAGTTTTCCAAGGTTTGCAAGTAAATCAGAATAATTTTTTTTTGACATAATTAAATCCTCCGTATTCATTTTAAATAAATTCAAAATTAATTAGGTAATCTCTGATTAAATAAATTTATTTTATACGCAACACCCAGTCCCTTCGGTACAACCCTCTGAAAGAGGGGAATTCCCCTTCTTAAAAGGGGTGGCATGTGAAGCCTGACGGGGTAGTCATATTTAATCAGAGATTTCTTAAATCTAACATATTTAGATATAATCTAAAATAAAATCTTTATAAATTATTATAATTTTTCTTTAAAGCAAGTTATATGCCATATCAAAACAATAAAATAATTAATATAATTTGTGTTGAGCGCCAATAAAGTATGCATTTCTGCCAACTTTATTTTGATAAAAAATATATAACTTAACTAAAAAACAATAATTTCTTAGAAAAATGACCATTATCAAAATGGCATATTTGTTGCTTTTAAGTTAAAAAAACAATAAATACTATAATAAAGCAATAAAAAAAATTGACTTTTTAGGTCATATTATTAAAATACATTAATTATTAAAAACAATCAAAAAAATGGAGGAAATGGCATGGCTACAGACGAAGAAATTGAAAAAACAATTAGAGAATCAGAAGAAATAATTCATAAGTCCGAGGAATTTGAACGAGAAATTCAGTTGACCACAAACCAGACAAAGGAATTATATGAAAAATACCAGATAAATCCTGATAAAATGAGGGCATATCTTCAAGAAGGAGACATGACTCCTGACCAAAAAAAAGAATTGGATAAGGAAAAAGAAAAGTTTGATCTGGAATTAAATCAAGAAATAGAAATGGCGCAAGAAAGATATAAAATGGAAAAAAGGGCAAGCTCTGGCATTCAAAAGACAGGTTCCCGCAGAATGCGTCAGATGGTTTAATGACTAAAGGACTAATAGTAAATTTGGCTCTATATGAAATAGAGTGGGTAAATTATGAAAAATGCCTTTAAACTGTCAAATACTATTCACTCTCCCCTTAATCCCCTCCCATCAAGGGAGGGGCGACCTAACTGCTCCCTCTCCCCTTGAGGGAGAGGGTTGGGGTGAGGGGGAATAAATATATTACCCACTATAAATCACATAGAGCCAGTAAAAAATTTTTTGTCATAGATTTAATTTTTTAACTTAATTCAAAAAAAATAATATTAAGGAGATAAAACAAATGAGTTCAGTAGGACAGGTAACAAGTTCAGGCGATGGAATGTTTATTGTAGATGGTCAAAAAATGGATCTTGGCACTTTAATGATGATGCTTCAGCTTGACAGAACTGAGCAGCTTGATTTACAGATTCAGGATCAGATGAATGAAATATCACAAAGAAATAACAAGTTAAAAGCCATGAATGATTTGCTTTCTCAGATGCGAACAATGAAAAGTAAGGGTTCAGATGATGACGGCAGCATTACAATAGGAGATCAAACCAAATCGCTATGGCGCGGCAAAGACAACAAGGGCACAGGAAGCTGGGCAAAAGAATATGGTATACACTGGACTGATATTAATGGCTGTGCCAGCAAAAAAACCCGTGACGGACAATGGGACACCAATATTGAAAATTTAAAAGGCGTAATTGACGGCATGAACAGTGATTCACAGCTTTCAATGATTCGTCTGCAATCTCTAATTGATAAACGCAATCAGGCATATGAGATGGCATCCAATACCATTCAGAAAGTAAGTCAGAATATGGATAAGCTTGTTGGCAACTTACGCTAAATAATCAAACAGTTTAAAAAATTTTGGATAAAATTATTTTATTCTAATTTTTTATTTCACCCTCCCCTTAATCTGTTCCCATCAAGGGAGGGGAGACTTTTTCCCTCTCCCCTTGAGGGAGAGGGTCAGGGTGAGGGGTATTAAAAGAAAATTGGAACGAGATTAAAAAATCACATAAAATAAAAAATAATTTAATAAAAAATAAAGATTTAAGGAGAAATGCTATGGAAGAACTTAAACCTCTTGAGGGCAAAGATAAAGAAGTGAGAGAAATGGCGGACCAGATACTTGAAGGTCTTATGAACGGTCATTCATTGGGTGAAATTCATGACTTCACTGAAACAGACATGGAGGCTGTTTACAGTATGGCTTATTCTTTTTATAAAAACGGAAAATATGACAAAGCTGACTCAGCCTTCAGGTTTCTTTGTTTTTATGACCATCTTAACCCCCGCTG
This sequence comes from Desulfobulbus propionicus, assembly GCA_020720325.1. Lineage (GTDB taxonomy): Bacteria > Desulfobacterota > Dissulfuribacteria > Dissulfuribacterales > DYOW01 > DYOW01. Next base: position 4,763 of record DYOW01000039.1, on the reverse strand, counting down.
GTGGGTTGGTCTTGGCGCCAATAAACAGATGCAAAATGACTATGAAGGCGCTGTGAAGGCTTACGCATTTGCGACTGTTCTTGATGTTGAAAATCCAAAGCCACAACTTCATGCTGGCTACTGTCTTATAATGCTTAGTCAGTATAGTGAGGCAATCCAGGCTCTTGAAGGAGTAATTATAGCTTCTGGCAATGATGAAAATAACAAAAGCTATAAAGACCAGGCAACGGCATTATTACAAGTAGCAAAAAGCAAAATTTCTTAGTAAAAAGGTGCAGAAATGAGTATAAGCAATGTTTGGAATAGTTTTTCCACTGCTGACCAGCAACAGCAGGTAATGGATGCGCTTGGCTTAAGCGAGCTTCCTGATCCTTCCACATTATCTCAGACACAATTAAATGCAATTGACAAGGCTCTTGGAACAGGAGCATCTGTTCAGATACTTACAAATTATACAATTAACAGTCTTTTGTTAAAAGACAATGACACCGCCTCAAATCCTGACCTTCCGCCTCCTTCGCTTGGAGACGCCACTGACCTTGTTGGCATTATAATGGCATTACAGGAAAAAATAGGCGGGCTTCAGCTTCACACCGCAAAAGAAGGTGTGGAAATTAATAAACTTAAACTGAAAGAAATGCATGAAGAAAAAATAGAAAAATTAAAAGATATGCTTGAAAAGCTTGAAAAATCTCACAAATCAGGTCTTTTTGGCAAAATTTTTGGATGGATTGGCGTCATAGTTGCTGTTATTGCTGCGGCTGTCGCAACTGTCGCAACAGGAGGCGCCGCTGCCCCTGCCCTTGCGATAGCCCTTGCAGGACTTGCCATAATGGTTCTTCAGGAAACTGGGGCAATGGATAAAATTATGGAATTTATGGCAAAAAATCCAATGATGCTAATAATACTTGGAGCAGTTCTAACTCCTATTTGCCCTGCCATCGGAGGCGCTCTGGTTGTTCTCGGAGCTTTGGGGCAGTCAGGCAAACTTGATGAAGATAAAATGAAAATGGCTTTAAATATAACACTGGGGGTTGCTATGCTTGCGGCAAGCATTGCCTCTATGGCTTTAACTGGAGGCGCAAGCGCCGCAAGCGGCATAAGCACCATAAGCCGCATGTTTAATGTGGGTAAAGATGTGGCATTACAGATTGCAAACGCTGCAAAAACCTTTGGCGTAGTCGCGCAGGGTGTGGGAGCTTTGTCATCTGTGGGAAGCGGAGCGGCAAATATCGCTGGAACTGTTTACAGCTATGAAGCTGCCAAAGCAAATGCTGATTCAAAAGAATTTCAGGCATGGCTTGCAAAATTTCAGTCAATGCTTGAGGATGAACAGGAACAGCTTAAAAAGGCATATGAGGCATTAAATCAGGGCTTTGCAGTTTGCTCAGAGATGTTTGAAGATATTTTTAAGTCAAAAGATAAGCTTATTGGAAATATGGGCGCTGTATAACGGAAATAACAATATAAATTAAAAGGAAACCGCTATGTCTATAAATTCTACCTGGAACAGTTTTTCCACTACTGATCAGCAACAGCAGATAATGAACACACTTGGATTATCTGAACTCCCAGATCCGACTACCCTTTCAGAATCACAGTTAAATGCCATTGATAGTGTTCTTGGGTCCGGGACATCGGTTCAGATTATTGCAAGTTACAAACTAAGTGATCTTGAAGAAAAATTAAAAGACACTGCCTCTAACCCCGACCTTGATCCACCGAATTTGGGAGATGCAAGCGGTTTGATTTCTATACTTATGCAGCTCAGAGAAAAAATAGGCAAGTTAATGCTTGGCTCTGCTTCAGAAGGAGTCAAAATAAATAAAGAAAAACTGCAAAATGTTAATGAAGAAAAAATGGCAAAACTAAAAGAAATGGTTGAAAAATTGCAAACCGCTGAGGGCTGGAACATAGCAGGCAAAGTGTTGGGATGGGCAGGGTCAATTGCTGGCGCAGTAATAGGCGCAGTAGTTTGTGTTGCTTGTATTGGACTTGGCATAGCTGCTATCTGCACAGGAGTGGGCGCAGGCATTGGAATAGGTTTAATAGTAGCAGGTCTTTGCGCTGGAGCAGGTTGCGTGCTTTCAATAGGTGGAATAGGAATGATGATTGCAGATGAAACAAAGCTTTCAAATAAGATATACGATGAATTAGCTCCAAGCTTATATCCTGCTTACAAAGATCTTATAGCCATACTTCCACCTGACATTCAACATCTTCTTAAAGAATACGGCTTAGATGGAAAAGACGGCGTTAAAATGTTGATGAAATTAGGTGTTTCTGGCGCATTTGCCCTTGCGTCCCTTGGAATAGGCGCTGTTGGACTTATCGCTGGAATAGCAACTGGCGGAGCAAGCACAGCCGCCACCGCTGCCACTACTGCAGCTACTGTTGCTTCTACAGTTGCTCAAACAGTGGTCAATATTTTAAGACAGATTGTTGCTGCTGTTCAGGCATTAGTCCAGCTTGCAATGGCGGGAGTGCAGATCACAACAGCGGCAGTTAACATAACTGGGGAAGTGAAAAATTTTGAAGTGACACAAACCAAGGCTGAGTCCAAAGAGTTTCAGGCATTCCTTATTAAACTTCAGGCAATGATGGAAGATGAACAGGAAGCCCTGAAAAAGGCATATGAGGCATTAAATAATGATCTGGCAGTATGTTCTGAAATGTTAGAGGATGTTTTTAAGACAAAAAGTTCATTTCTCGGTGGACATACGGGGGCAGTCTGATACTCGTTTTTTTTAATTAAAAAATTCCCCTTCTGCAAAGTGGTAGTCAAAAAAAGTTTACAGGAACACCCCGTCTGCTTCGCATCCACCCCTCTGAAAGAGGGGAATTTGAATAGGTAAAAGAATGTTTCTATGTGAAAATAGCAGGTTAATTAAGGAAAATGCCTTCAAAAAATCGTGGGCTGTTCACCCTCCCCTTAATACCCTCGCATCAAGGGAGGGAGACCTATCTTTCTCCCTCATTTTTAGAGAGATACACGATTTCGATTTTTGTAGCGAATCTCGCATCAAGGGAGGGAGACCTATCTTTCTCCCTCTCCCCTTGAGGGAGAGGGT
>DYOW01000039.1:0-1592 GCA_020720325.1 Desulfobulbus propionicus | reverse complement strand
CTCGCATCAAGGGAGGGAGACCTATCTTTCTCCCTCTCCCCTTGAGGGAGAGGGTTGGGGTGAGGGGAAAAAAATTAATTGTCCCCAAAAAATAACATTAAATTAATAAATACAAGGAGATAATAATGAGCACGATAGATACAATAAATATAGATTTTAGTTCACAAAATATAAACTGGCAACCCGACAGCAATCTCACCAGTGAACAAAAAGAAAAAATAAAATCAGGGGACTTTGGAACAGTTGAAAGCTTTACAACCTTGCAGGACGGTTCTTTACAAATAAAAACCCAATACGGAACTCTTAGCATGTCTGGACCTGAGCTGGATGATGTTAAGAAAGACCTTTCCGTTGGTGATTTTATAACTACAGGCAACCGTCTGGATAATTTTTCAACTAATGACTATATGACTGATTTATATGCAGTTTTAAAACTTCTGCATGAAACTAATGTTGAAAGAAGGCAGGCAGACAGAGAGGCGCGCCATGCTTCCCGTGACGCTGCAATGTCCGAATCTTTGAATGCAGCGCAGGAAATCAGAAACGGAGCTATTCTTGGTCTGGTAATGGGCATTGCGTCTGGAGCCATAAACATTGGCATGGGTGCTTTTAGCGCTGTCGGCGCTCTTAAATCTCTTGGACAGATGAAAGCCCCTATTCAAAATTTTAAACAGGCTCAGACCAATCTCAAGACTTCAGAGACAAATGTTCAATTAAAACAACAGCAGCTTGAGCTTTCACAGGCAAAAACTGAAGTTAAAGTCAAACAGGAAGTTGTTGATACAAAAAAAGCAACTTTAGACGAAACTAATGTTGAAGTAAAAACAGCACAAGAAAAATTAGATAGCAATGCCAAGGCAATAGAGGATAAACAGACAGAAATTCAACAGCTTGAGCAAGCTACTCCAAGAGATGAAACAAAAATTGAAACAGCTAAAAAAGATTTAGAAGGCTTACAAACAAAACAGACTGAATTACAAAAAAAGCTTGACACCGCCAATATAGATCAAACTAAAGCCCAGACAGAGTTGGATGAAGCTCAGGTATCATTAAAAACCTCTGAGGAAAATGTAACAAAACTTGAAGCACAGGTCAAAGAAACCAATAGTAAATTAAAAAAACCAGAAGATGATCCAACCAAAGAAATTTCTGTGGATGAAGCACAAAAAAATCTTAAAACTGCTAAGACCGATTATTTAAAGGCAAAAGAGGCATCTGATCTTGCAAACTCTAATTTAAATAATAAATTTCAGGAACTACAGGTCAAAGGCACTTTCTATCAGTCTGTGGGGCAGATAGGCTCAGGCATAGCAAATATTATAAATGCAGGCGGTCAGGCTGGCGAGCAGTTTTCTCAGGCTAAGTCAAAAGAGCATGATGCTGAGGCACAAAAAATACAAACTCAGGGCGAAGACATAACTCAGGAAATGCAGAATGAAATGGAAACCATTAATGATGTAAAAGAATTCTTTAAGTCCATGCTTCAGTCAAATAATCAGGCATTTCAGGCTATGCTTCAAATCTGATTAAAAATTTGATTTTATGTGATTTAAAGTGGGTAATATATTTAATTACCCCTCACCCCAACCCTC
>DYOW01000128.1 GCA_020720325.1 Desulfobulbus propionicus | reverse complement strand
GGAATATTTATTGGCATGTTTGTGACTACTGCTTTTTCATGTTAATTTTATGAGTCCAGTATAAAAACGTCTTTTGCAGCGAATTACATAAATTTATGTGTTTAAATATCAATATGTTATATTTTAAAATTTTAACAAATTAGCCTTTTTAGACTGGACTCATCCATTAAAAATCAAAATATCCTTGATTATTTTTTAGTTTTTTGTTATTCTAAAATATTTATTTTTTATTATATTACGGAGAATATAAGGTTATATGTCAAAAAAATTTAATGTAGCTGTTGCTGGCGCGACTGGCGCGGTTGGTCAGACCATGATAAAGGTTTTGGAAGAAAGAAATTTCCCAGTAAATGAAATAAGATACCTTGCATCAGAGCGTTCTGCGGGAAAAATATTAAAATTTAACGGCGCTGATGTCTCTGTTCAAAAACTTGATCATGATTCTTTTAATGGAATTGATATTGCTCTTTTTTCAGCCGGGGGAGACAGAAGTCTTACATTCGCCCCAAGCGCGGGAAAGGCAGGGGCAATTGTGATTGATAATTCAAGCGCATGGAGAATGGATAAGGATGTGCCCCTTGTTGTTCCTGAGGTTAATCCCCATGCCATAGCAGATTACAAAAACAAGATGATCATAGCAAACCCCAACTGTTCAACAATTCAGATGGTGGTCGCATTAAAGCCTTTATATAATATTTCTAAAATTAAAAGGATTTTTGTCTCAACATATCAGGCGGTTTCAGGAACAGGTCAGAAGGCGATTGATGAACTTGAGGCGCAGGTAAAGGACTGGGCAAATGGAAAGGAAATGACAAACAAGGTTTATCCCCATAGGATTGCCTTTAACTGCCTTCCTCACATAGACAGCTTTTTGGATAACGGCTACACCAAGGAAGAAATGAAGATGGTGAATGAGACCAGAAAAATTATGGAAGATGATAATATCCAGGTATGTCCCACAACCGTAAGGGTGCCTGTATTTTGGAGCCATTCCGAGACAGTCGCTATTGAGTTTGAAAGAAAGGTAACCATTGAGGAGGCACGGGAGGCATTGTCAAATGCGCCGGGCGTTAAGGTGGTTGATGACCCAAAAAATAATATCTATCCCCTTGCAACAGAGGCTGCAAATCAGGATTTAACTTTTGTTGGAAGAATAAGAGAAGATTTATCATGTGAAAACGGAATTGTAATGTGGATTGTCGCAGATAACGTCAGAAAAGGCGCGGCGACCAACGCCGTTCAGATAGCGGAGATACTTGCTGAAAAATATATCTAAGACTTTATTTAATATCATTTTTGCTATTTTCCTGAGCTGTGATTTTATGGTAAAAAAAATTTGATTATTGGAAATATAAAAAAAATCATAGCTCAGTCTCTTTTTAAGCCATTAATCCCTCAAAAAGATCCGTTACTTATTGGAAACAACGCATTTTTTGATGATTTTGATCAAAATAAACCCCTTGAGGCATATTCCTTTGTTGTTTTTGATACTGAATTAACTGGTTTTAACCCCAAAAAAGACGAGATTGTCTCTATTGGGGCTTTAAAAATATCAGGATTAAAAATCATCCCCAATGAGAATTTTTATGTGATTGTCCGCCCCAGAACAAAAGAATTGCAAAAAGATAGCACGTTAATCCACAGGTTAACACCACAAGTGTTGGAAAAAGCGCCTTATATTGAAGAGGTATTGCATGATTTTGTAAAGTTTTGTTATGGCTCCCTTCTTGTGGGACATTTCATTGACCTTGATATGTCGTTTATTGACGCTGTCACAAAAAAAATCATGCATGACTCCCTTGAAAACCCATGTATTGATACCTTAAGGCTTGCGATAAGGCACAGAGAAAAGGAGACGGGTTATTACGAAGACCGTTACAAAATGAGCGGTAGTTATTCCCTTGATGATATTTCCAGAGAAAATAAACTGCCTGTTTTCCCAGCCCATGACGCGCTACAGGATGCATTTCAGACAGCTTATCTTTTTCTTGCCCTTGTAAAAAAACTGCAAAAAAGAGGCGTGCATACATTAAAAGATTTGTATCTGGCTGGAAAGGCAAAGATTGGTTTCTAAAATTTCAAAAAAGAAAAAACTTGAATTGAGTTAAGAGAGTCAAAAAAGAACCAAGGATGATAATATATAAAATATTTACTTTTTTAATGAGTCCTGCAAATGCGCCTGTAAAAAGCAAAATATTAAATATATCCCATGTCACGCCTATTCCGAATTTTATTGTGACATAAAGCAAAAGCCCAACAAATGAAGCAAGTATGCCCTTTGTGGCCCTTAAAAAATAAACGGAGTTTTTAATATTATTAAAGTGCGGGTATGTTATTAATAAAACAAAAAAAGACGGGGCAAAAATGGAGATTGTGGCAACAATTGAGCCGGAAATGCCAAATACCATGTAACCAAGAAATGTTGCGGTGATAACAATTGGCCCAGGTGTGATTTGTCCAAGAGCAATGCCATCCATAAAGGTTTTATAATCCATCCATTTTTTTATATCAACCACTTCATGGAGCATTAACGGAACTGATGTAAAGCCTCCGCCAAAGGCAAAAAGATCAATTTTTATCATTAACAAAGAAAGATTAAAAAAATCACGATAAAAAAAGAAAAAACAAACCATTAACAAAAGAAAAAACAATAATAAACCAGCGACATCAATGAAATATTTTTTATTTTGCTTAATTGCAAGTGGATTTTTGTTATTATGGTGAGTGGCAATATCATTTTTAATAAGAAGCACACCGGAAAAAGCAGCCAGTAAAATTACCAGAAAGGGGTTGACGTTATACCATAAAAGCAATGCTGAGAGCACAGAAAAAATAAGTTTGACAGGTTTCTTATAAATATCCTTTCCAAAGGAATAGGTTGCATTTGCTATGATGGCGACAACTATGACCTGTAAACCATTAAATAATGCTATTATTGAGGAAATTTCCCTGTTTTTTTCATAAAGAAAAGAAAGAACAAGCATGATAATAAATGAAGGAAGGCAAAAAGCGATATATGATGTAAGCGCTCCATAAACACCCCTGATTTTTAAGCCCACAAATGCCGCTACCTGCATTGCGGTTGCGCCAGGAAGGAATTGACATAATGCCACCCCTTCTTTAAAAGATTTTTCATCAAGCCACTTATTTTGAGAAACCGACAATTCTTTAATGTAAGCAATCATGGCAGGACCGCCAAAAGCAGCGCCGCCAAGTTTCAAAAAACTGAAAAATAGTCGTGAAAATGAACACATTTATTTATATAATGTAAAATTCTTAAAATTATCTTGACTTTATAAGCTAAAAAGTAAACAATATAGATTATAAACTCTTTATAGAAATAAAATATAAAAAATATAAAAAATATAACATAATATGTTTGAATTTACATTTCCTGTCTCAGGTGTCACCACAAATATTTTTTTTCCGCCCATAGTATCTTTTTTTCTTGCCTATTTTGGAGCAATGACTGGCGTGACCGGCGCTTTTCTTTTAATTCCATTTCAGATGAGTTTTCTTGGATACACAAGCCCCAGTGTTTCCGCGACAAATTTTGTATATAATGTTGTCGCCATTCCAACAACAGTAATGAAATTCTGGAAAGAGGGCAAGATGAACTGGCTCCTTGCATGGACAATAGTAATTGGCACTATACCGGGTGTTGCGCTTGGATATTACATAAGAATAAAATATCTTTCAAATCCACAGCATTTTAAGCCTTTTGTTGGAATTTTTTTTGTTTATTTATCTTTCAGGATGTTTATGAATATTGTTAATAAAAAGATAAAGGGTGATAAGTTTCCGTTTGGGGCAACAATTATGCCCCTTGGCTGGAATCTTGAAAGCATGTCCTATAAAT
>DYOW01000127.1 GCA_020720325.1 Desulfobulbus propionicus | reverse complement strand
TTTTTGTTGATATTCCAGACCATCCCCCCAAAAATTTATAACCCAATTTTATTTATCAGCCTTTACTTATCCCCATAAAAGTCTTAATATTCTTTTTTCACTTCCATTAAAATTTTAAACAAAACGAATATAGACCACACCCATATACGATTATAATATGCACTTAAGCAATTTTTTTAATAAACTTACAGAAAACAACGATTTTATAATAAATAATGTCTTTTTTAATGCCCTTCCATGGATTATCGGGAGATTCTCGCAGATTAAGCAAAAACCCATATTATGGATTGCCCCTGATATTGCAACCGCTGAAAAAAGATTCTATGACCTGAAATTTTATACGGATTATCCCGCTTTTTTATACCCAAACCACGATTCCCTTGCCTTTATGCCTGTTTTTCCATCCACTGAAATTATGTCACAGAGAATAGAGGCGTTATATAACCTTACACAGCAAAAAAATATCATATTTATAACCACAATTGACGCCATTTGTGAAGGCACAATTTCTCCCAAAATACTCGGACAGAATCAGGAGCTTATCATAAAAAATGATACAGCAGACAGGGACAGGCTTATAAAATGGCTTGTTGGCGCTGGCTATGAACGGGTTTCCATTGTGCAGCACAGAGGCGAGTTTAGCGTAAGGGGCGGTATTTTTGATATATTTCCCCCATCCCACAGCCAGCCAGTGAGGCTTGATATGTTTTCAGATGTGGTTGAGGAAATAAAATATTTTGACCCCTTGACACAGGTGACAGATGAATCACAGGATGAACTGGATGAGATTGTCTTATTGCCTGTCAGTGAAATTATCCTTACAGATGAGATAATCGCAAGCTCAACTGATAAACTGGTTAAGATTGCGGGAAAATTTAACTGGAATTCAAAGAGATTAAATGAAATTTGCGAGCAGATAGAAGAAAGGCAGCTTCTTGAGGAACAAAGGGCGTTTTTGCCGCTATTTTATAATGGATTTTTTACCCCCCTTGATTTTTTTTCTGATGATGCCCTTGTTATCCTTGAAAATCCAAATGCAATAAAGAAAAGCCATATTGTTTTTTATGATGATGCGATTGAGTCATATAGTGATGCCCTTGCCAGGATGCGGGTGGTGTCTGGATTAGACCAGCTCACAATGCCTGTTGCGGATTTTGTTAAAAATATATCTAAAATGCAGAAATGGTTGGTAACAGAGAGAAATTTCGGGGTTTCAGAGGACATAAGGGATATAATGCCTGAAAAATATGAGGAAATTAATTTTGATATTCTGCCTCCAAAACTCCCTGAACCGCCCTTAAGCCCAAGAAAGGATATTAATTTTTTAAAGGAAATCGCAAACAATCTCAATTTGCTCATTGACAGAAGCTCAAGGGTTGTTGTGGTTGCCCCTGGGGATAAACAGGGAAAAAGACTTAAAGAACTTTTTAAAAATTATGACGTTGATTTTAGTGATAAGGGAGTGGATGCGACAGGCGAGTTTTTAAGCGACCCAAAATCCACTGGCATTTATCTTAAATCCCACAAACTTTCAGGGGGTTTTTATGTGCCTTCTGACGGTTTAATGGTCATAACCGAGGAAGAGCTTCTTGGAACATCCTTTAAGGCAGTGACTGGCAAGCAGAAAAAAGAAAAGGTCTTTTCAGAGATAAGCGTTGAGGAATTAAAGCCAGGGGATTATATCGTCCACAGAGACCACGGCGTAGGGCTTTATAACGGACTTATAAAGATGCAGGTTGGAGGGATTACTGGTGAATTTTTACATCTTGAGTACAGAAACGGAGATAAACTATATCTTCCCATAGACAGGCTTAACCTTATCCAGAAATATATAGGAATTGAGGGAAAGGAGACCATCTTAAACAAGCTTGGCGGCTCGCACTGGGCATTAACCAAGGAAAAAATTAAACGCGCCCTTTATGAGATTGCGATGGAGCTTGTGGAGTTATATGCTAAGCGTAAGGTTCGGGAGGGTTATGCGTTTTCGCCGCCTGATATGGTTTTCAGGGAATTTGAGGCGGATTTCCCTTATGAAGAAACCCCTGACCAGCAAAGGGCTATTGACGAAATAATTGATGATATGATAAGCCCAAAGCCAATGGACAGGCTTTTATGCGGGGATGTGGGGGTTGGAAAAACTGAGGTGGTGATGAGGGCTGCGTTTAAGGCGGCGCTGGATAAAAAACAGGTGGCGGTGCTTGTGCCCACAACCCTTTTATCTGAGCAGCATGAGAGGACATTTAAGAAACGTTTTCATAATTTTCCAATAAATATCGCCGCTATAAGCCGACTAAAGCATAAAAAGGACGTTAAGGAGACGCTTCAAAATTTTTCAGAGGGCAAGATTGACATTTTAATTGGAACACACAAATTACTGCAGGCAAATGTGCATTTCAAAGACCTTGGTCTCCTTGTTATTGATGAAGAACACAGATTTGGCGTAAAACAGAAAGAATCCATAAAAAAGCTAAAACAAACAGTGGATTCCCTGGCCTTAACCGCAACCCCTATCCCAAGAACGCTCCAGCTTTCCCTTCTTGACCTGCGGGATTTATCCATAATAAAGACACCCCCAAAGGACAGGCTTCCTATCAAGACATATCTCAGTGAATTTGACCTTGCATTAGTCAAAGGCGCGATAAAAAAGGAAATTGAACGCGGCGGACAGATATTTTTTGTAAATAACAGGATAACAGGCATATACACCATAGCCGAGCAGATTTCAAAGCTTTTGCCAGACTTAAAGATTGGGGTTGGGCATGGGCAGATGGAGCCTGAGGAGCTTGAAAATGTCATAATAAAATTTGTGAGGGCTGAGCTTGACTGCCTTGTGTGCACCACAATTATTGAATCAGGCATAGACATTCCAACCGCAAACACCATTATTATAAACAGGGCGGACAGAATGGGGCTTGCGGAGCTACACCAGTTAAGGGGAAGGGTTGGAAGGTCAAATGAGCAGGCTTATTGCTATTTGCTCGTGCCAAGTCTTTCGGATATTACAAATGACGCCAAAAAAAGGCTTAGCGCTATTATGGAGACCCAGCTTGGAACAGGGGGATTCAGCCTTGCAATGCATGATTTGCAGATAAGGGGCGCGGGAAATATCCTTGGGTTATCCCAGTCAGGTCAGATTGCGGATGTTGGTTATGAGATGTATCTTGATATTCTTATGGATATTGTTGAGGAATTAAAGGGCGAGGCAGTTCATAAAGAAGAAATTGACCCAGAAATCAATATTGGAATAAATGCCTTTATACCTGATAGTTATATTGAGGACATGGAGCAGAGGTTAAAAATCTACAGAAGGCTTGCAAAGGCGGATGACACTCAGGCTCCAGAAATAGCAAAGGAGCTTATTGACAGATTTGGAGAGATTCCAGAGGAGGTCAGGGCGCTTTTTGAATTAATGGCAATAAAGAGGATTTTAAAGAAAATAAATGTGGTGAGGTGCGACAGGTCCCAAATTAAAGGCGAGGCAAGGCTTACGCTTCATTTTGGCAAGGATGGACCCCCTGATATTGACAGGCTTTTTCAATTTATTTCAAAGAGGAAAAACTGGCGTCTGACCCCTGAAGGCAGGCTGATTATCACCTATAAGGAGACAGAGGATTTGACAAGGTCAATTTATAATGTGGTTGTGATGGTGGCTGGGGTGTTTGGGTGAGGGGAATTTTTTTTAAATGAATTTATTCCTTTAAAAAGCCGAAGGCGAGCCTTTGCGATTTATTTTATATCACTTAATGAGCGAAAAAAAAGAGTAATCCAGGGCATATCGGCTGCTTCCTATAGAGGGGTCAAGGGGCGAAGCCCTTGTGCGGGAGTGTGAGGGGTCGCATTACCCTTCACCAGGGGCGCAGGGGACGGA
>DYOW01000126.1:2530-3952 GCA_020720325.1 Desulfobulbus propionicus | reverse complement strand
TCATCTATGACAAGGATGGCAAAGTTTTCGGAAAAGGAGAGATAAAACCCAAAATGAATTTTTCAGTTAAAAAAACAAATTAAAAAATTAAAATAAAATGAACGAATATTTAGAAACTTACACCGAAGAAAATTTTTCAGGGTTTGAAGGCGACCAAGACATGAGCATGATGAGTGCTTATACAGGAGAAGGCGATGATTTCCTGGATTTTGATGGACCTGGAAATTCTTTTGCCAACCAAAAGGATCTACAGAGAACATTTTCGCTTCACATTCGCAACACCGGAACCACAGCCAAAAAATTTGTATTATTCAATGGTTTCAAAGGGGAGGCTGTTGATACTGGTGAAACATTCCTGTTAAATAACGGATATACAGGGGGGGGGCGTAACGGAGACCCAGATCCTGCAAATGCATATTCAGTCTCCAGCAACCCAAGCACTTTGGACGATTTGAGAGGATTCCTAAAAACGTCTCCAATTGTATTAGGATTCTTTAGAATTAAGACCGATAATGTTTTGCAATTAGAAAATCCAATATCACTATCGGAATTAACACCTTTCAAACGGGCAGAAGTAAAAGATATATTTTTGCAGGTGTTTACAGGAGAAAACGTCTTTCGAGATAATATTGTAACGGTGCCAACGCCAGGACTTATACTGGGTAATGAAACTAAGATTAGCATGGACATCTTACCTGCTACTGCTGTCTCTATAACGTTTTTCTTTGGTGCTGTTTTCTCAAACAGTGCTGCTTTGAAAGGTAAACAGCAAAAAGCCGTTAGCTCTATCGCAGCTGTAGGACTTCCAAGGGTTCTTCAATCGCAAGCTATCAGGAGAGGTTTGAAAAGATAGAATCTTGATAATAAATTTTAATAATAGAAGAAAAGAGGGTAGGATATGGTTATCCTGCCCTTTTTAAATTTAAAATAAAATGAAAATAATAGAGTTGCCATATATTGAGGGAGGTACACCTGCAAGGGTAAACAGAAAAACGGGAACTATTTATTTGAATAAAACTGTTTTTGATAAATTCCCACCTTTATATAAAAAATTTATATTAGCTCACGAGGAATGTCATTACATCTTCCAAACAAAAGATGAGGAAATGTGCGACAGTTACGCTATGTACAAACTACTTAAAGAAGGGCATAAACCAAAGGAAATAATAGACGTATTGATTAAAACTTTGTCAAACAGTCGGTTACATTACGCACGAAAACTTAACTTATTAAACAACATGAGGATTTACGATTATGTCGTAAATAAAAACAAAAACGCTTTAAAACCTATTTAAAAATGGATACACAAGAAATTTTATTAGACGCTTACGGAACGGATGATTTTTCAAATTTTTCCAATCCTACAACAGATGAAGAAGATGTTTACTCCGACTTGTTTGGTATTGGAAAAAACGCCAAAGC
>DYOW01000126.1:0-2430 GCA_020720325.1 Desulfobulbus propionicus | reverse complement strand
TTTGTTATTAAACCTAAAATGAAAAAATAATGTTGCCATTAAGTTTAATTAATGTAGCGAAGTCTAAGGCTTTAAAGACAGTTATTACAGTTATAATAATTGTCATATTGTTATTGATAGTTTGGAAACTCTACCAAAAAGCAAAAAAGAGCATTGACGAAGCCATTGAGCAAAAACGAAATCAAAAAGCGTTGGAAAAATTGAACGCTACAAACTCCAACGACCCCGGCGGCAATATTGTCTCCAATGCTCAAACATTTACAATACCCGAGTATAAACAAATGGCAGATGATTTGTTTAAGGCAATGGACGGTTTGGGAACAGACGAAGAAACAATATTAAAAACCATATCCAAACTTAAGACTAAAGCCGACTGGAACAGATTAAAACAAGCCTACGGAACTCGAAAAATAAGGGCTTTGGGATATGGGTTTAACGGAACGCTATTGCCATCACTAAAAAGTGAACTGTCAAATTTTGGGGAGCCCGATTTTAATGACTACGACATAAATGTAGTCTTGCACTTAAACAACATTTTATCTCGTTTTGGGGAAAAAATTTAAAAAATGAAAAAAAATATTTTGATTTTAGTATTGATATTAGGAATTGTTACTGCCGCTTACTTATATAGCCGTAAAATAATGAAATCTTACGGCTATAAAGTGAGTAATATTCTCTTTAATGAATTTACTTTAAACAAAATAAATGGGACTGTAAATGTTCGGTTTTTTAATTTAAACGTTCCGCATTTCATAATCAAAAAATTGGTTTTAAAAATTTACATCAACGATGTATTAATTGACGAAGTAGAACAGTTGACACCTACAGAGACCGATAATGGAGGTTTGGATATAAAATTAGATTTTGATGTTAAACCTAAAGAATTTTTAAAACTTGAATCTTTAAATTTAGTACTTACAAAAGACAAGAATATTAGATATTTAGGATACGCTGTAATTCATAAATTTTTTGATTTTAAAATTCCGGTAGATTATAAATTTACAATGTAATGAATCGCATATTAATTATAATCATAATTATATTAATTGTAATATTTATTTTAACATCTTTTACACGAATGAACAAGTTAAAAAAACCTGTAGATAATTTCGAGATTAGAGGATGTGATAAATCCGGTTGTGGTCATTATTTAGCCGATAGAGGACACCGAAAACATTTAGGAATTGACGTAATAACCACAAAAGGACAAATTATAAAAAGCCCAATAACAGGGGTTTTACGGCGTTTATATCCCTATACTACTGCTCCAAATATAACAGGTTACGCTATTAAAAAGGGGAAATTAGAAGTGAAAATTTTTTATGTCAATTGGTTAAATTCTCTTGAAAACGGAACATTAGTAAAAGAGGGGGAAACGATAGGAACGGCTCAAGATATTGCAGGATTTTACAAGGATAGTAATATGACAAATCACATCCACGTAGAAGTATGGGAGAACGGTAAAAACATGGACCCCACGCCCTATTTTTTATGAAGAGGTTATTAATTATATTACTCATAGTTATAGTAATTATAATAATATTATCCAAACCAAAAATGGAACAAAAGGAGAAAAATAGGAAAGCATTTTTAAAAGTTATCCAATTTTCAGAGGGTACAGCCAAGAGTGCGAACCCTTACGCAGTGGTTTTTGGGTTTGGTTATACGATTGAAAATTTTTCAGACCATCCGGCTAATTTAGGTTCATGGACAGGCAAAACATTAAGTGATAATCTTTGTTACAATGCCAATCAGCCTGCGGGGTGTAAAAGCACGGCGGCAGGTGCGTATCAATTTATAAAATCAACGTGGAACGGCATAAAAAGAGCAATGCCGGGAATAACTTTTGATGAGATAGGGCAAGACAAAGCAGCTTTGCATTTAATTAAAAAACGTGGAGCGATAAATGATGTAGAGAGTGGGCGTTTTTATGATGCAGTTGCCAAATGTGCTAAAGAATGGGCATCCTTTCCGGGTAGCCCTTATGGGCAACCTACTAAAAGAATACAAAACATGGAGAGAGTTTTTACAGATAACGGCGGAAAAATAGTTTAAATTTATGGAGTTTACAGATTTTTTAATTACAAAAATTGAATGGCTTATTGGTTTGGGTGGATCGTTAGTAATGTTCTTTGTGGGGAAACAATCCCGCAAAATTACCGATGAAAGCGGGGAATTAGATAATTTAGATAAATTTAGAGAGATAGCAAAAAAGATGGTCGATGACCAAATATTCGCATCCGAAAAATTGAGAGAATTGATAAAAGAAAAGGATGTTATAATCGAAAACCAAAGTAAGATTATAAAAGAACAGGAAAAAACATTAAATAAATATAGTAAAAAATACGGATTTTTAAACGATTAAATAATGAAAAAACCAACCTTAAAACAATTAGCGGCAAGAAAAAGATTTGCCGAAATGGCGAAAAA